>NZ_JBWHYQ010000010.1:0-205329 GCF_056322905.1 Lysinibacillus sp. G1-3 | reverse complement strand
CCCACGTGTTACTCACCCGTCCGCCGCTAACGTCAAAGGAGCAAGCTCCTCATCTGTTCGCTCGACTTGCATGTATTAGGCACGCCGCCAGCGTTCGTCCTGAGCCAGGATCAAACTCTCCATAAAAAGAAATTTGATTAGCTCAAATTGTTTTGCTGGCATCATGTTTGATGTCCAAAATTTTGTTTCGTTCACCAACTCAAGGTTAGCTACTAAAAACTTTATTGATTACGTTTTGCTTGTTCAGTTTTCAAGGTTCATTAATCTTTTTTTCAGTGTCACCTCTTGGCGACTCACTAATAATATCAAGAATCTAAAACTATGTCAACACTTTCTCAAAATTAATTAATAGTTTTTTAAAATCTATTATTCGTCTACACCACTATGTTCAGAGGATTAGTCCGGAAGTGAGAAACTTCAGTAGCTGACGTTTCACTTTCGTTACATAAAACATTTGCTGAAAGAAGTTAACTAATTTCAAAGAATTCATTTCTCTATGTGACTTGATTTTTATGAGATCCATCTTCTCGTACTTAGCTCGCTTCATTTAAACGTTGAAGTCTTTGTTGATACTTTTGTTTTATCACCTATATAATTTATCGATCGAATTAAAAATAAAAAAAGGCGAACTCCAATGTAAATGGGTTGCCTTTCAACTATTATAAATTTGTTATAATACGTGAAATATAGAAGGTACGATTTTTACCTAAATCAAATATCTCCCCTGATTGGCTTAATTTGATAAGTGGTCGAGTTGGTGCAAATTTATTTACAAACATCACTTCGCCTTGTTCCAGATTAGATAGTTCAACGATTGTCCCTATAGGAAGGTCAGCAACAATATCTATCAGTGCACGTACTACTTTAATATCGAACTTCCCAAATTCAGATTCATTAATCATCTCTATGACTTTAAAAGAAGATTGCTTTGTTCTATACACTCGCTCACATGTCATTGCATGGAATACATCTGCAACAGCGATAATTTGAGCGAAAGTAGAAATATTAGCGATTTTTTCTCCTTTCGGATAACCACTACCGTTTAAACGCTCGTGGTGCTGGAAAATAGCCTCTTTCATTGTATCCTTTAAGATTGTTACATCTTTGACCATACTATAGCTATAAATCGGATGCTTATAAATTTCATTAAACTCTTGCTCTGTTAAGGTTGTTTTTTTATCGCGGATACGCGGATGAACTTTTGCCATTCCACAATCAGCTAATAACCCTCCAATTGCAACTTGAATTGTAATTCCTTTGTCATAGCCTAATTTTTGTGCAATCACCGAAGAAATCAATGCTGTTGCTACACAATGGTGGTACAAATAGTCTTTTGGATTTGAATACTCATTTAAATCAAAAATTATTGTACGATCTTCTAAAACCATTTCTAATAGTGGCAAAATAATTTTCCGTGCTTTCGCAATATCTACCTTTGCTCCAGCTTCCCAATTTTTAAATTCCTTTTTAAATTGTTCAACTGAATTGTCATAAATCTTTCTAAAAGTCGGTATAGGCTCTGTTGGAGCAATTAAATCTGTTTCTTTTACTTCTGATTGAGTTTCTACACCTTCTTTATAAACAGGAACTCTTGAAATATTAAAAGCAAAAAAAACTTGTAAATGCTCGTGAGAAATTATTGTGTTTTTAAAAATTATTGGATATTGTGTATTAACAAAAATATCTTCAGAAATTACTTTACCAATGCGTAACTCCGAAATTGGGACATGTATAGTTTCCACGCAATTAACTCCTCTTCACTATTTCACTTCCATAAATTTAAGGTTAAATTTATTTTATCATGGAATTCAAAATAATTACTTATTTTTAATGATTTATGTAAAAAAACCGATGAACGGCAAACATTAGCTGTCGTCATCGGTCTTTTTATTATTCTTCTACTTGGGCATTTTCTTCATTCGATTCTTCTTCGATCGATTCTTCTTCTTCTTTTTCAACCTTCGCTACAGTTGCAACAAGCTCGTCATCGCCTAAACGAATTAAACGAACACCCTGTGTACTACGACCAATTAATGAGATATCATTCACATCCATACGGATTAGCATGCCGTTAATTGTGATCAGCATTAAATCTTCTGAACCATCAACCGTTTTTACAGCTACCATTGGGCCGTTTTTATCAGTGATTTGAATTGTTTTTAATCCAACACCACCACGGCTTTGTAAACGATATTCCTCTTCAGATGTACGCTTACCGTAACCTTTTGCTGTAACAACTAAAATTTCCTGTTCCGGTTCAACGATTTCCATACCAACTACTTCGTCACCATCACGTAGTTTAATACCTCGCACACCACCTGCAGTACGGCCCATTGAACGAATATCATCCTCTTGGAAACGTACAAGCATTCCATCACGCGTACCGATAATCACTTGTTTCTCGCCATCTGTTAAACGAACAGAAATAAGATCATCATCTTCTCGCAAACTTATAGCTATTAAGCCGTTTGTTCGGATATTAGCAAATTGAGATACTGGTGTACGCTTTGTAATACCTGTTTTAGTAGTGAAGATAAAGTATGCATCCTCATCGAATGAACCTACACGGATCATTGCGGTTACTTTTTCACCTTTTTCAATATTGAGTAAGTTAACAATCGGTAATCCTTTCGCTGTACGACCATATTCCGGAATCTCATAACCTTTTGCTCTAAACACTTTCCCTTTTGTAGTGAAGAATAAAATTGTATCGTGTGTAGAAGTATTCATAAGATGCTCTACAAAATCATCTTCATTTGTGCCCATACCTTGTACACCACGACCGCCACGTTTTTGACTACGATATGTATTCGCAGCTAAACGTTTGATATAACCATTGTGCGTTAAAGTTACGACTGAATTTTCGACTGGAATTAAATCCTCGTCCTCAATCATTTCTAAACCGCCAGAAGTAATTTCAGTGCGACGTGTATCATTAAAGCGATCTTTTACTTCTAATATTTCAGTGCGAATAATATCAACAATTTTAGCCTCATCCGCTAAAATTGCTTTTAATTCAGCAATTAATATTTGAAGCTCTTGGTATTCTGCTTCAATCTTTTCACGTTCTAATCCACTTAAACGAACTAAACGCATATCTAAAATAGCTTGCGCTTGACGTTCAGATAAATTGAATCGCTCCATTAATTGAGGTTTCGCTTCATCACCACTACGTGAACCACGAATAATAGCAATAATTTCATCAATATGATCAAGAGCAATACGTAAGCCCTCTAAAATATGTGCGCGATCTTCCGCTTTCCTTAAGTCAAATTCAGTACGACGACGAATAATAACCTTTTGGTGCTCTAAATAATGATGCAACATTTCTTTTAAGCCCATTACTTTAGGCTGACCATTTACTAATGACAGCATATTAATACCGAAGCTCGATTGCATAGCTGTTTGTTTATATAAATTATTTAAAACGACATTGGCATTTGCATCTTTACGAATTTCAATGACTACTCGCATACCACGTCGGTCAGATTCATCACGTAAATTTGTAATACCATCAATTTTTTTATCGCGTACAAGCTCTGCTATTTTTTCAATAAGCTTAGCTTTATTCACTTGGTATGGTAATTCATGAATAAGAATCGTTTCTTTACCATTTGATTTTTGTTCAATCTCTACCTTTGCGCGAATAATGATGGAGCCACGACCAGTATCATAAGCACGGCGAATACCACTACGACCTAAAATTAATCCACCAGTTGGGAAATCAGGTCCTGGAATGATTTCCATCAATTCTTCTGTTGTGATAGCTGGATTTTCTGAAAGTGCTATCACTGCATCTATTGTTTCCCCAAGTTGATGTGGCGGAATATTTGTCGCCATACCAACTGCAATTCCTGCCGCTCCATTTACTAATAAGTTTGGATAGCGACTCGGAAGGACGATAGGTTCCTTTTCTGAACCATCATAGTTATCTGTATAGTCAATTGTGTCTTTATTGATATCACGAAGCATTTCCATTGCAATACGAGACATACGTGATTCTGTATAACGCATTGCTGCCGCTCCGTCGCCATCGACAGATCCAAAGTTACCATGACCATCGACTAACATGTAACGATAGCTGAAATCTTGCGCCATACGTACCATTGCATCATAAATAGATGAGTCACCATGTGGGTGGTATTTACCCATTACGTCCCCAACAATACGTGCTGATTTTTTGTACGCTTTATCAGCTGTATTCCCTAGTTCCTGCATGCCATATAAAATACGGCGATGTACAGGCTTTAATCCATCTCGTACGTCTGGTAATGCACGAGAAACGATTACACTCATCGCATAATCGAGGAAGGATGTTTCAATTTCTTTTGTTATATTAACTCCTTTAACACCGGAGCGTTCTTGTTCTGACAAAGTGTAGACCTCCTCTCAAGAAAAATTAAATATCTAAATTAGCATATACTGCATTCTCTTCGATAAATTGACGACGTGGTTCAACTTCATCGCCCATTAAACGCTCAAATGCTTGGTTTGCTTTAATTGCATCATCTAATTCTACTTGTAACAATGTGCGGTGCTCAGGATCCATTGTAGTTTCCCAAAGCTGCTCTGCATTCATTTCTCCAAGACCTTTGTATCGTTGTACATTTGGTTTTGGCATTTTCGGTAACCGTTCTAAAATTCCCTGAAGAGTAATATCATCATAGCAATACTCAACATGTTTACCTTGCTTAACTTGATAAAGAGGTGGCTGTGCAATATAAATATAACCTGCCTCTATGAGAGGTCGAAGGAAACGGAAGAAGAATGTTAAGAGTAATGTGCGGATGTGCGCACCATCAACATCGGCATCTGTCATAATAACGATTTTATGATAACGAGCCTTTTCTAAAGTAAACTCTTCACCAATACCTGTACCAAATGCTGTAATCATTGCACGAATCTCTGCATTCGATAAAATTTTATCTAAACGTGCTTTTTCAACGTTAAGGATTTTACCACGTAACGGTAAGATTGCTTGGAAGTGACGGTCACGTCCAGATTTCGCAGACCCTCCGGCAGAGTCACCCTCAACGATATAGATTTCACATTCAGATGGATTAGTTGATGAACAGTCAGCTAATTTACCTGGCAAACTCGATACTTCAAGTGCATTTTTACGACGTGTAAATTCACGTGCTTTTTTAGCAGCGACACGTGCACGAGCAGCCATTAAACCTTTTTCTACAACCTTACGAGCAACTGTAGGATTTTCTAACATAAATCGTTCAAAACCATCTGAGAACAAGGAGTTAGTAATTTGGCTAACTTCAGAGTTACCAAGCTTTGTTTTTGTTTGTCCTTCAAATTGTGGATCTGGATGCTTAACCGAAACAATAGCCGTTAACCCTTCCCGAACATCTTCACCAGTAAGATTTGCATCTGACTCTTTTAAAAGTCCATTTTTTCGTGCGTAATCATTAATAACACGTGTTAGAGCCGTTTTAAAACCAGACTCATGTGTACCGCCTTCATACGTATTAATGTTATTAGCAAATGAAAAAATATTAGAAGAGAATCCAGCGTTATATTGCATAGCAATTTCAACTGAAATACCATCCTTTTCTCCAAGAACATCTATCGGATCATGGATTGGCTCTTTAGATTGATTCAAATGCTCTACATAAGAACGAATACCACCTTCATAATGATACGTAGTAGAACGTTCTTCACCTTCACGTTCATCAGCAATTGTAATCTTAATACCACGATTCAAATAAGCTAATTCACGAATACGATGTGCTAAAATGTCATATTCATAAACAGTCGTTTCTTTAAATATTTCAGGGTCTGCTTTAAAACGTGTAGTTGTACCGTTACGATCTGAATCACCGATAATCATTAAATTTTGAATCGTTTTTCCACGTTCAAATTTAATTTCATGAATATGACCCTCACGATGAACTTGAACGATCGTCTCAATTGATAGAGCATTTACAACAGATGCCCCTACACCATGAAGACCGCCTGAAACTTTGTATCCTCCACCGCCGAACTTACCTCCAGCATGGAGCACTGTCATAATAACTTCAACAGCAGGCTTACCCATTTTCTCTTGAATACTTACCGGAATACCACGACCATTGTCCTCTACACGAATCCAATTATCTTGTTCTATCGTTACTTTTATATCTGTACAAAATCCTGCAAGTGCCTCATCTATACTATTATCAACAATTTCCCATACTAAATGGTGAAGCCCTTTAGAGCTTGTTGAACCAATATACATCCCTGGTCTTTTACGTACAGCTTCTAATCCTTCTAATACCTGTATCTGATCGGCTTCATAAGCTTGATTTTGTAAACCTTCGTTCTCTATAGCCACGGCTTTCATCTACTCCTTCATAACATCATTGTGTGTAAATGAATGAACAGTCAACCGAGCTGACTATTACCATTCTTTTGTAATCTAAAAAACTCCCCGGGCTAACTTTCTTCAATCGCTCCTTGTTTCACGTGAAACAGCTGTGCATGCTCCATCGTTTCATGATGAATTCCATCAACACTTGTAGTCGTAACAAAGGTTTGAACTTCACCTTGAATGGTGTTTAATAAATGCGATTGACGATAATCATCGAGTTCCGACAATACATCATCTAAAAGTAGTATGGGTGTTTCATTTGTTTCTTGTTTAATTAATTCAATTTCAGCAAGTTTTAATGAAAGAGCGGTTGTACGTTGTTGTCCTTGTGAACCGTATGTCTGAACATCGTAGCCATTTACTAAAAACTGTAGATCATCTCGGTGTGGACCAACTAGTGTTACACCTCGATCAAATTCACGGTCTTTAGCTTCTAGTAGCTTTTTATACAAAAAGCCTTCAATTTCACTGGAAGTATGTTCTTTTTCAATACCTGCTACTGTGCGGTATTTAATAGCTAACGTTTCTTTCCCTTGTGAAATACCTGCGTGAATTGGCTCTGCCCACTCTTGCAATAAATCCATAAATTGAAATCTTTTTCGAATAATTTGGGTAGCTGCGTGAATATATTGTTCATTATAAACTTCGTACATCACGTCATCTGACATTTTTTTACCTTGATTCATTTTTAAAAAATGGTTACGTTGCTTTAAAATTTTTTGAAAGGTTAATAAATCATGCAAATAAACAGGCGAAATTTGCCCAATCTCCATATCAATAAAACGTCGTCGTAATTGCGGACTCCCCTTTACGACGTTTAAATCTTCGGGTGCAAACATAACGACATTCATTTGGCCAATATAATGACTGAGGCGGCTTTGTTCTATATGATTTATCTTACCTTTTTTGCCTTTTTTCGTAATCGTAAGCTCAATCGGTAAAATACCATGCCTTTTTTGAACGGCCCCTTCTATTTTACCATAGTCTGAATCCCAACGTATTAATTCTTTATCGTTCGTCGTTCGATGGGATTTAGCCATCGCCAATACGTAAATAGATTCCATAACATTTGTTTTCCCTTGTGCATTTTCACCAATGAAAACATTAATTTTTGGAGAGAAGTTTAATGCTAAATCATCATAGTTACGGTAATTTGTAAGTTTTAACTGCTCTATCCGCATAATCTACTGTCCAGCTGTGCCAACGATACGAAATCGACCACATCCAGGAATATTTACAATGTCACCATCACGCAATTTACGACCGCGGCGATCATCTATTTCTCCATTTACATAAACATCATTTTCATGTAAAAACCACTTAGCCATGCCACCAGAGCTAATAGCATCGGTCATTTTTAAAAGTTGCCCTAATGTGACAAATTCTACATCAATTTTAATGTCCTTCATAGTTGAGTTCCCCTCCAAATACAGACTGTCTATCTCTCTATCATACCTAAAATTCCGCCATAAGTAAAAAAAGATAGCCGCAACTAGCGACTATCAGAACGTTTTTCAAAGCATTTAGAGCTTGAAGTTATAGAGTTTATTCTCTCCAACCAAAACTGTTTGAAATTTAATAAGTTCGTACAGGTAAAATTAACTGTAGAATTGCATCGTCATGAACAGAACGTAAAATAAACGGTCTCATAGCTCCTGTGAATTGAATAACTACTTCTTGACCATCTATTGCTTTCAATGCTTCCATCATGTACTTCGCACTGAAAGAAATTTTTAAGTTCTCCCCTTCTAATGACTCAACAGGAATTTCTTCTTGGACCTTCCCAATTTCTGGAGAGTTAGAAGAAACTTCAACAGATTGATTATCAAAAATCTCAAAACGTACAACATTATTACGGTCACCTCGAGCAACAAGAGATGCACGATCGATTGCTTGTAATAACGATTTACCGTTAATCGTTAGATTTGTTTGATATTCTTCTGGGATTAAACGAGTTGTATCTGGGTAGTTACCTTCAAGTAAACGTGAGAAGAATAATACTTCTCCAGTTTTAAATAACACTTGCTGGCTTGTAATAACAATTTGAACAAGATTTGTTGAATCCTCTAAAACTTTATTTAACTCATTTAAGCTTTTACCAGGAATAACAACACTATGTTCAACCTCAGGTAAATTTTCCAGTTGAACTTTACGTCTTGCCAAACGGTGGCTATCTGTTGCAACACAGATTAATGCTTCGTTTTTAATCTGCCAGTTTACACCTGTCAACACCGGTCTACTTTCTGAAGTGGCAACAGCAAATACTGTTTCACGGATAATTGACTTTAATAGGTCTGCAGGAATAGTAAATTTTTGATCCTCTGTTAATTCAGGTAATAAAGGATATTCTGTAGCATCTGAGCCAATTAAGTGGAATTCAGATTTACCTGAGCGGATATGAGTTTGGAAACCAGCTGTTACTTGAATTTCAACCTCATTTGTTGGTAACTTACGCACAATTTCATTAAACATACGAGCTTGTACAACAATTGATCCTGTTTCTGTAATATGAATTATTTGTTGGCCATCTTCTTCAACTGGAATAAATGTTTGTATAGTAATATCAGCGTCACTACCTGTTAAACGAATACCCTCTGTTGTTACATCGATTTTAATCCCCGTTAAAATTGGAATAGTTGTTTTAGAACTTACGGCTTTCATGACATCATTTAAACCCTCTAATAAACGGTCACGTAAAATATCAAATTTCATTCGTTTTCCCTCACATATTTATATTATTTATTTATATAAAATAAAAAAGATATAGTAATAGGCCCTGTGGATTTGTGGATAAGTGTGTTTAAGTGAATAAAATCAGTCTATCCACATGTAGATAGACTGTGTATAAGTTTGTGTTTAAACGTATGGGTTGTCCACAGTATTATTTCCCTAGCATGCTTCGAATTTGTTTAATATCTTGCTGAAGCTGAGTGTCATTTTTCAACATAGAAGATATTTTTTCGTGAGCATGTATAACAGTAGTATGGTCGCGTCCACCAAATTCTTCGCCAATTTTCGGCAGCGAAAAATCTGTTAATTCGCGAGATAAATACATCGCGACTTGACGTGGAAAGGCAATTAATTTTGTACGTTTTTTCGCGGCGAAATCCTCTAAACGAATGTTAAAGTGCTCACCTACTGCATTTTGAATGTCTAGTATAGTAACAGTTCGTGGCTTCGAATTAGGAATAATATCCTTTAGTGCCTCAGCAGCCAAAGTCGCATTAATATCCTTGTTAACAAGCGATGAATAGGCAACGACGCGAATAAGCGCACCTTCAAGCTCCCGAATATTGGAGTCAATCTGGTTCGCAATATAGAGCATGACTTCATTTGGCACTTCTAGACCATCAGCCTTTGCTTTTTTTCGAAGAATGGCGATACGAGTTTCCAAATCTGGGGGCGCAATATCTGTAATTAGTCCCCATTCGAATCGAGAACGTAAACGATCTTCCAATGTCGGAATTTCCTTAGGAGGACGGTCACTGGAAATAACAATTTGTTTCGATTCTTCATGCAATGTATTAAAAGTGTGGAAAAATTCTTCCTGAGTAGATTCTTTTCCAGCTAGAAATTGAATATCATCAATTAACAGCACATCTACATTGCGATATTTATTGCGGAAATCAAGTGCCTTATTATCTCGAATTGAGTTAATAAATTCATTTGTAAATTTTTCAGATGATAAATAGACTACCTTTGCATTTGGATTATGTTCCAATACATAATGGCCAATCGCATGCATTAAGTGTGTTTTGCCAAGCCCTACTCCCCCATAGATAAAAAACGGGTTATAAGCCTTCGCAGGTGCTTCTGCAACAGCTAGCGAGGCAGCATGTGCAAAGCGGTTACCAGAGCCAATAACAAACGTATCAAAAGTATACTTCGGGTTTAACATACCTGGTGAAATATCATGGTGATCGTCATTTTTTGCTTGGATAATCGGCGCTGGTAAATCGAAATCGTCCGAATCCTGGTTTTTTTGAACAACAAATTTAATAAGCAAGTCTTCGCCTGTAAGCTCCGTTAATATACCTGTAATCAAATGAATATAATGATTCTCAAGCCAGTCTCGAGCAAACGAATTTGGCGCAGCAATCGTCACAGTAGAACCACTACCATTGTAGGAAAGTAGTTTAGTAGACTTTAGCCACGTTTCGAAGCTTGGTTTAGAAATTTTTTGTTCAACTTGAGCCAGGACATTATTCCATAGTTCTTCTAAATGTTCCAAGCTGCTAATCTCCTTTACAGTTCAATACAAATTAAAAATAGCGCATTTATAGAAACGGTAAACACGTTCATTTTACAACTAGTCCACAAACTCACAAGTTGTGGATAAAAGTTAACCAAAGGCTGTGATAAAAATTATCCACAGCATATTAACAGTTGTGGATAAAATAATAAGTAATTTCAGTTTTCAACAAAGTGAAGCACAGATATCGTATCAGAAAAACAAAGCCATTTCAATAGTTTGTGAAACTTATCCACATACCTTTTATTTATGCACGTTCAAGTTGTCCACAAGGTCTGCTTATGTGAAAAAGGTGTAGATAAGTGTTGTGGATAAAAAAATATGCAAAAAATACTATACACAACTCTGTGTAAAAAAAACAAGTATTCTGTGGATAATTTATTTTATTCAGGAGAAGTGGATTTTAGGGAAATATAGATATGGATTTGCACAAATATATAAATTTATAAAAGTCATTGACAAAATAACTAGTTACTTTATATAATATTCAGGTCTGTATGTTGAAAAATTCAACTCATTCAGGAGGTGTCTATATAAATGAAACGTACTTACCAACCAAAGAAACGTAAGCACAGCAAAGTTCACGGTTTCCGCGCACGTATGAGCACGAAAAACGGTCGCAAAGTTCTTGCTGCTCGCCGTCGTAAAGGAAGAAAAGTATTATCAGCATAAAATAAGTCCACTGAGACACATCAGTGGTCTTTTTTTTCTTTATTTTTGGGAAAACTAGAAATGAGGATTAAAGGATAATTATCGAGTAGCAGGTGAAAGTAATGAAAAAACGCCAACGAGTGAAAAAAAACGATGATTTTCAAAAGGTGTTTAAGAAAGGTAAATCTTTCGCTAATCGTCAGTTTGTCGTATATTTTTTAGAAAAAGAGGGACAAACAGAGTTTCGTGTAGGATTATCGGTTAGCAAAAAACTTGGGAATGCAGTAACACGCAACCAGATCAAGCGCTATATTCGACAAAGTATTCATGAATTAAAAGATGAAGTGAAGCAGAATATG
This sequence comes from Lysinibacillus sp. G1-3, assembly GCF_056322905.1. Taxonomy (NCBI): domain Bacteria; kingdom Bacillati; phylum Bacillota; class Bacilli; order Caryophanales; family Bacillaceae; genus Lysinibacillus; species Lysinibacillus sp. G1-3. The sequence continues at coordinate 193,706 of NZ_JBWHYQ010000010.1, read as the reverse complement.
GACTATGTTATTATCGCCAGACAACCGGCGGCCACTATGGATTTTCATGAAGTAAAACAAAGTTTGCAGCATGTACTACGAATCGCGAAGGTTTTGAAGAAGACGTAATATGGATGGCAACCAAAGTGGTGAAATAAAAGCGTTTCTGCGTGAATGTGAAATTACTAAAAATACACATAGGGGTATTTAAAAGTAAGATTTCACTGCGATATGTGAATGATTAGTAACATTACTTAGCAAATATATGTACATTGTTAGAATATTTAGTAGAGTGAAACGTTATATGCATGATAAAATAACTGATAACTTTATTCAGTAGCAGGAAACTGTAAATGTATAAAGAAGAGAATGCATATAGTTTTAGAAAAAGTGAATAGTATTTGTAGGGGGAAGAAGGTTGAAGAAACAACTTTGGGTAATTTTGTCGCTAGTATCAGTAGTATTACTACTATCTGGTTGTACAGAATTCAATGAACCAATCTCCAAAGAAAGCACAGGCTTCTGGAATGAATTCATTGTTTGGCCATTAGTGTCAGCGATTAAATACTTTGCTGATATCCTTGGTTCATATGCATGGGGGATTATTGTTGTAACGATTTTTATTCGTTTAGCTATTCTTCCATTGATGATTAAACAAACAAAGAGCTCTAAAAAAATGCAAGAAATTCAGCCAAAACTGAAGGAATTGCAAAAGAAGTATGCTTCTAAGGATGCACAGACACAGCAACAGTATCAGCAAGAGATGATGAAGCTTATGAGTGAGTCTGGTGTCAATCCACTTGCTGGATGTTTACCTGTATTCATTCAAATGCCAATTTTAATTGGTTTCTACCATGCGATTAGTCGTATGAATGCTACAGCTGCATTCGATTTAGGGAATTTCTTTATTTTCCCGTTAGCAGATCCTGCACCGGCATTAGCAATTACTGCTGGTTTAATGCAATTTATCGTTTTACGTACGGGCCCTGCGATGGATAACCCTCAAATGAAAATAATGATGTACATTATGCCATTTATGATTATTGGTTTCGGTATGGCATTACCAGCAGCATTATCACTATACTGGGTAATCGGTAACATTATTTCGATTGCTCAAAACCTGTTTATTTATAAACCTTGGAAAAAAGATAAAACACAACCTGCTCAAAATGGAGGGGCTAAAAAGTGAAACAACTTACGCAAATAGGCGCAACAACACAAGAAGCGATCTCATTAGCGTTACAGAAACTTGGAAAAACCCGTGAACAAGTAGATGTTGAAGTTTTACAAGAAGGTAAAAAAGGATTTTTAGGTTTTGGGGCACGATCTGCAGAAGTTCGTGTAACAGTAAAAGAAGTACAGGTTCGGCCAACGATTGAGGCGGAAAAAGCTGAACAGCAAAATACGACTCAATTTGTCGAATCAACAGTAATAGATGATGTTGAAACAATAAGTTCACAAGTTTCTGAACAACTAAGTGATAGCGAAGCGGTTCAACAAGTCGTAGAGGAACAAGATACCTCGATGAGCCCAATTGAAGATGCTAAGTCTTATTTAGTAAACATTGCTGAACAATTGGATATTCATGATCTTGAAATTGAAACGACACGTGAAGGGAAATATGTATTATTTCAGCTGAAAAGCGAGAAAGCTGCACTGCTTATAGGGAAACGTGGTCAAACATTAAATTCCTTGCAACAATTAACACATCTTGTGTTAAATAAAAGTGCCAAGCAGTTCTTAATGGTGAAATTAGACGTAGAAAACTATCGTGAACGTCGTCAAGAAGCATTGGAGTTACTGGCAGATCGTATGGCGGATAAAGCACTTCGCTTAAATCAGCGTGTAACGTTTGAGCCAATGCAGTCGTACGAAAGAAAAGTTATTCATAATCAATTGGCAAATCGCCTTGATATTGAAACATACTCAGAAGGAACGGAGCCTAATCGTTATTTAGTCATTGAACCTGTAAAAAACGACTAAGCTTCGTAAAAACATACAGACAAAACTAAAGTCATTTTATCGTCATGATAAAATGACTTTTTTATGTTGTTGAAAAACAAGATGGCCGAGGGAATCTTTGTGAATGTTGTAGAGCTTTCTGATTATCCACAATTGGAAATTATCCTTACTTTAGATTTTGCGAAAAATATGTTAGTCTAAGGTGTTAGTAAGTATTGGTCGGTTTTTATTTATCCACATGTGGATAACGTTAAGGAGGTCATTAAATGGAGTTCGATACAATTGCTGCGATATCCACACCTATGGGTGAAGGCGCTATTGCTATTGTTCGTTTAAGTGGGGACGAAGCAGTCGCAATTGCAGATAAAATATTCAGATCGCCTGGTGGAAAAAGTTTAACAACTAAGGCTTCACACACAATTCATTATGGACATTTGGTCGATCCAAAAACGAATGAGGTTGTAGAGGAAGTAATGCTGTCATTAATGCACGGACCTAAAACATTCACTCGTGAGGATGTAATAGAAATAAACTGTCACGGGGGACTTGTTTCAGTAAATCGCGTATTAAAGCTAGTATTAACTAATGGAGCAAGGCTAGCGGAGCCAGGTGAATTTACAAAACGTGCATTTTTAAATGGACGCATCGATTTATCACAGGCTGAAGCAGTCATGGATTTAATAAGAGCGAAAACTGATAGAGCGATGAATGTAGCGTTAGGACAAATGGATGGCAAATTATCGCGTTTAATTGGTGACTTACGCCAAGCATTACTAGAGACATTAGCGCAAGTTGAGGTTAATATAGATTATCCGGAGTATGATGATGTAGAAGAAATGACAGTACCAGTATTAGTAGAAAAATGTACATGGGTACGAAATGAAATTATAAAACTTTTGCAAACATCTTCTCAGGGAAAAATATTACGAGAGGGTCTATCAACTGTTATTTTAGGTCGCCCAAACGTTGGGAAATCTTCTCTTTTAAATAGTTTAGTACAGGAGAATAAGGCTATTGTGACAGATATAGCAGGGACAACTCGTGATATTATAGAAGAGTACGTGAATGTACGTGGCGTTCCGCTTCGTTTAGTTGATACAGCTGGTATTCGAGAAACAGAGGATATCGTTGAACGAATTGGTGTTGAACGTTCACGTGAGGCGTTGCGTGGCGCAGATTTAATTTTATTTGTTTTAAACTACGCAGAAGAATTGACTGCCGAGGATGAGCGTCTATTCGAAACGATTAAAGCGATGGATTACATCGTTATTGTGAATAAAACAGATCTACCGCAAAAAATTGATTTAGCACAAGTCAAAGAGCTAGCAGGCAACCGTCGCGTTGTGACAACTTCTCTTTTACAAGAAGAGGGTATCGCAGAACTAGAGGAAGCGATTGCCGCGTTATTCTTTGAAGGGCAAATTGAAGCGGGCGATTTAACATATGTTTCAAATGCAAGACATATTGCATTACTTCATCAAGCACAAGCAACGGTCGAGGATGCATTAGCTGCAGCACAAGCTGGTGTACCTGTTGATATGGTGCAAATAGATGTAACAAGAACATGGGAATTACTTGGTGAAATTATAGGTGACACAGTACAGGAAAGCCTAATTAATCAGTTATTTTCACAGTTCTGCTTAGGAAAATAATTTTATTAAAGAAAGGAAGATACGAGCTATGCCAACAAAATATGAGGCAGGCACGTTTGATGTTATCGTAATTGGCGCAGGTCACGCAGGTTCTGAAGCTGCATACGCCGCAGCCAAAATGGGTGCTAACACACTGATGTTAACAATCAATTTAGATATGATTGCATTTATGCCATGCAATCCTTCCATTGGTGGTCCTGCCAAAGGAATCGTAGTACGAGAAATTGACGCATTAGGTGGCGTCATGGGGAAAGTTATTGATAAAACGCATATTCAAATGCGTATGTTAAATACAGGTAAAGGTCCTGCTGTGCGTGCATTACGTGCGCAAGCGGACAAAGTTTTATACCAACAAGAAATGAAACGCGTGTTGGAGGAATCTGAAAACTTAACAATGCACCAAGGTATGGTGGATGAGCTAATTATCGAAGACGGGGAAGTAAAAGGTGTTATTACACAAATCGGTGCTATTTACCGCGCTAAAACTGTTGTTATCACAACAGGTACATTCCTTCGCGGTGAAATCATTATTGGAGACATAAAGTATTCAAGTGGTCCTAATAACCAACAACCGTCTATTCGTTTAGCAGATAACTTAAAAGAGATTGGCTTTGACCTTGTGCGTTTTAAAACAGGTACACCACCACGAGTGAATAGCCGTACAATTGATTATGATAAAACAGAGATCCAACCAGGGGATGATGTTCCACGTGCATTTAGCTTTGAAACAACTGAATTCATCATGGATCAACTACCTTGTTGGCTAACGTATACAAGCCTAGAAACACATGAAATTATCGAAGCAAACCTACACCTTTCACCGATGTACTCAGGGATGATTAAAGGTACGGGTCCACGTTATTGTCCTTCTATTGAAGACAAAGTTGTGCGATTTAACGATAAACCGCGCCACCAAATTTTCTTAGAGCCAGAAGGTCGCGATACACGTGAAGTGTATGTACAAGGTTTATCAACTAGCTTACCAGAGCATGTACAAACACGTTTACTAAAATCAATTCCAGGCTTAGAAAAAGCAGAGATGATGCGTGCTGGCTATGCTATTGAGTACGATGCAATCGTGCCAACACAATTATGGCCAACGTTAGAAACAAAACGTATTAAAGGCTTATATACTGCTGGTCAAATAAATGGTACATCAGGTTACGAGGAAGCGGCAGCTCAAGGCTTAATGGCTGGGATGAATGCTGCTGCAAATGCGCTTGGAAAAGAAGAATTAATCTTAGGTCGTTCAGATGCTTATATTGGCGTATTAATTGATGATCTAGTAACAAAGGGAACAAATGAACCGTATCGCTTACTAACATCTCGTGCGGAATATCGTTTACTACTTCGTCATGATAACGCTGATTTACGTTTGGTAGAGCAAGGGTTTAATATGGGAATGATTCCTGAGGAAAGATATGCAAAATTCAATGAGAAAAAAAAGCTGATTGATAACGAAATTGCACGTCTTCGTGAAGTTATTATTAAACCAAACGAAACAACACAAGCTGTTATTCGCTCTGTAGGTGGCAGTGAACTAAAAGATGGTATTCGTGGAGCAGATTTATTAAAACGTACAGAAATGAATTATGGTTTAATTTCTTCATTAATTCCAGCAGACATAGAGTTTTCGGATGAAGTGAAGGAACAAATTGAAATTCAGCTTAAATATGAAGGCTATATTGAAAAAGCATTGCAACAAGTTGAAAAGCTTCATAAAATGGAGAATAAAAAAATCCCTGAAAATATTGATTATGATGCTATTTCAGGTCTAGCAACAGAAGCTCGACAAAAATTAAAACAAGTTACACCACTTTCCATCGCCCAAGCATCGCGAATCTCTGGTGTAAACCCAGCAGATATTTCAATATTACTTGTTTATATTGAGCAAGGTAAAATCGCACGCGTCAGCGGCGAATAATTAAGAACAGTAAAGTGAATAAGAGGCGGGCATACCTTTGTGCCCGCTTCCTATTTTTAACTTCTTTCAGCGTTCATCTCCCATCTCCATAGGTGGTGAGATGAATGCGGTTTTAAGTCACTATTTCAGCGGGTGTCCAAACATCCGTAGAAATAGAGGAACTCAGTCTAAGAACGCCACGTCCTGTGGCATTACCGAAATGACCGACATCATGTCGGCCCTCGTGCAGGCCTAAGCACAAAGCCGATTCAGGACGCAATTATGCCGAGACATAATTGATGGCTATGCTATTTTCTCATTGTTGATTTTAGAAGCGAGCGAATACATGCTTACAAGTCAATGTTGGGATAGTAAAGCCATATAGAAAAAGGAGACTTTACATGAACGAACAACAATTTATCGAGGCTTTAAAGAAAAAGGGTATCGAACTCTCTGAAAAGCAGATTGCTCAATTCAAAAAATATTTTGAGTTACTTGTTGAGTGGAATGAAAAGATGAACTTAACAGCTATTACCGATTTAGAAGGTGTTTATTTAAAACATTTTTATGATTCGATTAGTGCCTCTTTCTATTTTGATTTTTCAAAAGTAACAACAGTTTGTGATGTAGGAGCAGGTGCTGGTTTCCCAAGTATTCCAATTAAAATCTGTTTCCCACATTTACATGTAACAATTGTCGATTCTTTAAATAAAAGAATTACATTTTTAAATCATTTAAGTGATGAGTTACAATTAGAGAATATGAATTTTGTACATGCACGTGCAGAGGAATTTGCTCAAAATGCGAAATATCGTGAACAGTTTGATGTTGTAACAGCTCGTGCAGTAGCCCGCTTATCGGTTTTATCAGAGTTATGTGTACCACTAGCGAAACAAGGTGGTTATTTTGTTGCTTTAAAAGCAGCAGCTGGTGCGGAAGAATTAAAAGATGCCAAAAAAGCATTGACTACATTAGGGGTTGCACTAAAAGAAGAGTTTTCTTTCCTGCTACCTGTTGAAGAAAGTGACCGCATGTTATATATCTTTGATAAAATAAAAGGAACACCAAAAAAATATCCGCGTAAACCAGGTGTACCAAATAAATCACCGATTCAATAATTAGTGTTTCATATGAAACTTCTCAAAGTAGAAAATATTTTTTCTATTTTGAGCATACATACTAGTTATGGATGGTTCACGCAAATGACATCTACGAACTATATACATTTTAGGAAATATAATAAATAATAATAGAATAAAACAGAGCAAGATAGTTACTTAAAGGTGGTGCCACTTGGATGAAAAGTCCTTTTTCACGTTTTTTTGGAGGCGGAAATAAAACTGAGCCTATTGTGAAAAATGAAGTAGAACAAGCAGAGACGGTTCATGCAGCGGAAGAGGTAATAAAGCTGCCGATTGATCAAATTGTACCTAACCGTTTTCAGCCACGTACTATTTTTGATGATGAAAAAATTGAAGAGTTATCAAGAACCATTCATACGCATGGTGTAATTCAGCCAATTGTTGTACGTAAAACAGCAGAAAACCAATATGAAATTATTGCTGGTGAGCGTCGTTATCGAGCAATGAAAAAGCTACAATGGACAGAAGTTCCAGCAATTATAAGAAATTTAACTGATAAGGAAACAGCCTCTATCGCGTTAATTGAGAACTTACAGCGTGAGGAGTTAACAGCAATTGAAGAAGCTGTTGCCTATCAAAAATTATTGGAGCTTCATGAGCTGACACAAGAAGCTCTAGCCCAACGACTTGGAAAAGGACAATCCACGGTAGCCAATAAATTGCGTTTATTAAAGCTTCCTGAAGAAGTACAGCATGCTATTTTAAAACGTGAAATCTCTGAACGACATGCACGTGCATTAATTGCAATTAAAGATCAGCCACTACAGCTAGAAGTTTTACAACAAACGATTGAAAATGATTGGAATGTTCGTCAGTTAGAAGAGCAAATTTATTCTTTATTGCATCCAGAGTTGGAAGTACAAGAAGAAGCAGAGCCGAAGAAAGTAAAACCGAAGCGTAAGGCCATCAGTAAAGACGTACGCATTGCTTTAAATACGATTAAACAATCGTTATCAATGGTAACAAAGAGCGGTATTACAGTTAAGACTGAAGAAGAAGATACAGAGGAATATTATCAAATTACAGTGAAAATCCCTAAAAAGAAAAAGTCTTAAGTCGTGATTGAAGTTTTATTAGAAAAATAAAAAATGACTTTTATGACATCATCAAAATTGAGGATGTCATCTGTATACCATATATAGGTTGATTAGAGTGGAGGCTGGGCGACTCATTGAGGCTCATCGGACGTCCTCAGGAAGCTTTGCTCTGCGGGAAAGCGAAGCGGCAGCGACAAAGTGTCCAACCGGAACGGAAATCAATCCCACAGTATGATGATAAGTCACTTTTATATCTCTGTACGAAGGAGACATCTTAGTAATATTTCTGAGATGTCTCCTTTTTTGCATATATTCTTAATATTTTATACAACTCTGTTCTGTTTTTTTGATAGAATGAAAGTAAGATAGACGTATTTACTAGTGATTTTACAAATGATTTGTCAAAGTGGACTTTGATGGATGAAAGCAGGTGCTTTTAAATGGGTAGAATTATAGCAATCGCCAATCAAAAAGGTGGCGTAGGAAAAACAACGACATCGGTCAATTTGAGCGCTTGTCTAGCATATTTAGGAAAGAAGGTGCTCCTAATCGATACTGATCCACAAGGAAATACAACAAGTGGACTTGGTGTTAATAAGGGAGAACTTCACGGCTGCATTTATGATGTGTTAATTGATGATGAAAAAATTGAGAACGTCATTCAACAAACAAATGTCGAAAACTTAGCAATCATTCCGGCAACCATTTCATTAGCAGGAGCAGAAATTGAATTAGTTTCGACTATTTCCAGAGAAGTACGTTTAAAGCATGCTCTTCAAGATGTAAAAGAAGACTATGATTATATTATTATCGATTGTCCGCCTTCATTAGGGCTACTAACAATTAATGCTTTAACGGCTTCGGATGCACTCATTATTCCTGTACAATGCGAATATTACGCATTAGAGGGATTAAGCCAGTTGTTATCAACTGTCCGTTTAGTGCAAAAACATTTAAATCAGCAATTATACATTGACGGTGTATTATTGACGATGCTTGATGCACGTACAAACCTTGGCTTACAAGTTATTGATGAAGTAAAAAAATATTTCCAAGAAAAAGTATACAAAACAATTATTCCTCGTAATGTGCGATTAAGTGAGGCTCCAAGCCATGGACAGCCAATTATTACTTATGACGCAAAATCAAGAGGTGCAGAAGTGTATTTAGAGATGGCGAGGGAAGTGATTAAAAATGGCTAAAGGTTTAGGAAGAGGCATAAGTGCACTATTTCCTGGGGAGTCTTTAGAACAAAGTGGGCAAGTGGAAGAGATACAATTAGAACTTATCGTCGCAAACCCATTTCAGCCACGTAAAATATTCGATGAAGAAACTTTACAAGAATTAGCTGACTCTATACAGGAACATGGCATTTTACAGCCTATTGCCGTACGTAAAAAGGGACGTAAATATGAAATCGTAGCGGGGGAACGCCGTTATAGAGCAACTCAATTAGCAGGGTTAGAGGTTATTCCAGCTATTATAAAAGAGCTAACAGATACGCAAATGATGGAGCTAGCTATTTTAGAAAATCTGCAGCGTGAAGATCTGACAGTTATTGAAGAGGCAGAGGCATACCAAAGCTTAATGGAAAACTTACATTTAACACAAGAGGAGCTATCCAAACGATTAGGGAAGAGTAGACCACATATTGCCAATCACGTTCGTTTACTTGCATTACCAGAGGATGTTCGTAAGTTTATGAACGATGGAACATTATCGATGGGACAAGGACGAGCATTACTAGGATTAAAAAATAAAAGAAGAATATCAGAAGTGGCTAATAAGGTCATTAAACAAGGTTTAAATGTGCGACAAGTTGAGATGTTAGTACACAACTTAAATGAAGAAGTTTCACGTGAAACAACTCAACCGAAGAAAAAGGATATATTTGTTGCAGCTAAGGAGTCACAGTTACGTGATTATTTTGGAACAAATGTACAAATTAGAAAAGCTAATAATAAAGGGAAAATTGAAATTGAATTTTACTCTGAAGATGATTTAGAACGCATTTTAGAAATACTAAATTTACAAGAAGAGTAAGAGAAATATCGATAACGTAATCAGAGCGCCAAACTACAAGGCGCTCTCTATTTATCTAGAGAGAAGGAAGGTAGGTACGTGGTATTACTAGGGGCATTCATTAACGCGCTGCTCATCATGGTAGGAGCATTGGTAGGACGTATTTTTAAAAATATACCTGAATCGATGAAGTCTACTGTATTATCGATTATCGGCTTAGCAGTTGCACTTTTAGGGATTAAAATGGGCTTTGAAAGTGATAATTTTATTATTTTAATGATAAGTTTAGTGGTCGGTACAGTAATTGGTGAGTGGTTAGATTTAGATAAGCAAATGAATAGACTTGGACAATGGGTAGAATCTTTATTCAGTAAAAAACGAACTGATAATAATCAAATTAGTATAGCAGAAGGCTTTGTAACGGCTTCTTTAATCTTTGTAGTTGGCTCTATGGGCGTCATTGGTGCACTCGATAGTGGTCTGCGTAATGATCATAATGTACTGATTACCAAAGGATTAATCGATGGATTTATATCGATCATCTTAACATCTACATTAGGTATTGGTGTGCTATTATCTGCAATACCTGTATTTGTCTATCAAGGATTAATTGCACTTTTCGCGGGTGTTATCAGCTCTTTTATACCTGAGGCAGCACTACAAATGTTTATTCATGAAATGACTGCTGTAGGCGGTGTTATGATTTTTGCCATTGGTTTAAATATAGCAGGTTTAACTAAAATCAAGGCTGCTAACTTGTTGCCAGGTATCCTTATTGTCGGTATTGTGGTTGCTATCTTCTATATTTTTCAATGAGTAACGATGGGCAGCGAGCAATAGAGCTCTTGAAAGCTTTTCAGCCATTGCATAGGAAATATGAAGTCTTGTATTTTGTAAAACAAGCATTTCCATAAAGCCTCCAACATTGACGATTCCTTTAATGGAAATGTCACCGATTGGGGGTAATTGTTTTTTTACAGCTTTTCCCGGAAAAATAGGTCCGTTCTGTACAGAAATATGTCCAACATTTTGTTCACTTCCAAGACATGCATCAATCGCAATAATGAAAGGTTTTATAGTATGATTGTGTAGCTGTTGCATAGTAGTGTCTAAATTAAGGGCATGCAAAGGATTTTCTAAAGAGCCTACAATTTCATAGGGAAAACTAACTGACTTTTTTAGGAAGCTACCTGTTAACGGCCCAAGCGTATCACCCGTACAACGGTCACTTCCAATACAACAGAAAATAAGGCGTTCATGATGAAAGGGTATATGTTCTAAAAATAATGTACTTAATTGCCAAACGATATTTTTACTTTCATGATGAAGAGAATAAGGGAGTAACAATTTTGGTATAGTATTCATAGAAAAACTCGCTTTCTTTTTTATTTGTAAGAAGTGCTCGATTTTTATGCAGTATACGCAAATTTTTAGCAAGTTATTCAAGAGGTGGTAATAATGGATTGGTTTAGTGAAAGGGTATTAAATAACTTATGGGATAAGCTGATGTCAGAGAAGCTTTGGGAAACGATAATGACTGCTTCAATTAAGATAACGGTTATTTTGATCGCATCGTGGTTAGCTGTCCGATTAGGTAAAAAATTTATTAAAAAAGTGTTTTTAATGCGTATGCGTTCGCCTTTAGATCATTCAGAACGTCGCCAAACAACAATTTCAAGATTATTACAAAGTGTCATTTCCTATGCTGTATATTTTTCAGCAATCATTGCTATTCTCTCTATATTAAACATTAAGATAGCAGGGTTACTGGCAGGAGCAGGGATTGTCGGTTTAGCCATTGGTTTTGGTGCGCAGAGCTTAGTAAAGGACGTCATTACGGGATTCTTTATTATTTTTGAAGATCAATTTGGTGTTGGCGATTATATAAAAATCAATGCAGCTGAAGGAACTGTTGTAGAGATAGGCTTACGTACGACAAAGATTAATGGTGCTACAGGGGAGCAGTTTATTATTCCGAATGGTTCGATTGGCGATGTTGTCAATTACTCTGTCAACAACTCTAAAATTTATATAGATTTACAAATGACGACGGATGCCAATTTTGAAAGAGCTGAATCTATTATTCAAAAGTATTTAAATACTTTACCTGAAATTCATAAGGAACTTGTAGCAGTACCTGTCTTTTTAGGAGTACAAAATGTTAAGGGGACAGAAGTAACGATTCGTATAGCCGCAGAAACATTACCACAGCAACAATATGGAGTGGCTCGTACTATTCGTCGTGATGTTACAAAACTCTTTGAAGAAAATAATATACCAATGGCTCATCCGAAAATGATGTTCTATGGTGTGAATGGAAATGAAGAGGGGAGAAGTGAGTAATATGGACGCAAAGAAATTTGGTTTAAATGATATTGTTGAAATGAAAAAGCAACATCCATGTGGCACAAATGAGTGGAAGATTATTCGGATGGGGGCAGATGTACGCATTAAATGTGAAGGCTGTCAGCATAGCGTCATGATTCCACGCCGCGAATTTGAGAAAAAAATGAAGAAGGTTTTAATTTCCGCTAGTGAAGACTAGTTTTTATCTTCAATCAGTAGGTGTTCTGATACCCACTGATTGAAGAAAAGCCTCCGGCGGATGTCACGGATTTTGAAAGGAATGAATTATGCCTGCACAATTCAAAATCCGGACGCAATTACGCCAAGGCGAAATTGATGTGTATTAGACTTTTTATGAGTGAATCAATATAATAGATAAGGTTATACAGTGATTCATCAGTGAGGACTTCTGTAACCTCACAGTATCCGTTAGTACGGGAAAAAAGAACAAATTTGAACAGATCATAGAAAGGTTGTGTCCATTCATGGCATTAACAGCTGGAATCGTTGGTTTACCTAACGTTGGAAAATCAACATTATTTAACGCAATTACAAAAGCGGGCGCATTGGCTGCAAACTATCCATTCGCAACAATCGATCCGAACGTCGGTATTGTTGAAGTACCAGATGCACGTTTAGATAAATTAACAGAATTAGTAACACCTAAAAAAACAGTACCAACAGCATTTGAGTTCACAGATATTGCTGGGATCGTAAAAGGCGCTTCAAAGGGTGAAGGGTTAGGGAACAAATTCCTTGCTCATATTCGTGAAGTAGATGCAATTTGCCAAGTTGTACGTTGTTTTGTTGATGAAAATATTACGCACGTATCAGGTGGAGTAGATCCGATTGACGATATTGAGGTCATTAATTTAGAGCTTGCACTTGCTGATTTAGAATCTGTTGATAAGCGATTACAACGTGTTGGCAAAATGGCAAAGCAAAAAGACAAAGAAGCAATGATCGAAGAACCAATTCTTGTAAAAGTTAAAGAACAATTAGAAAACGGTCGTCCAGCACGTGCTGCAGAGCTTTCAGAAGACGAGCTAAAGGTTATTAAAGGACTTCATCTTTTAACAATTAAACCTATGCTTTATGTGGCAAACGTTTCAGAAGATGAAGTTGCTGACGCAGATAATAACGAATATGTGCAAAAAGTACGTGATTATGCAGCTGCTGAAGGAGCTCAAGTTATCACAATTTGTGCAAAAATTGAGGAAGAAATTTCTGAGCTTGATGATGAAGAAAAAGCAATGTTCTTAGAAGAACTAGGCATTAAAGAATCTGGTTTAGACCAATTAATCCGTACTTCATATGATTTACTAGGGCTAGCAACTTATTTCACTGCTGGAGTACAAGAGGTACGTGCATGGACGTTCCGTAAAGGTATGAAGGCACCACAATGTGCAGGAGTCATTCATACAGACTTTGAACGTGGATTTATTCGTGCAGAAACAGTTGCTTTCGATGATTTAGTAGAAGCTGGTTCTCAACCTGCTGCTAAAGAAGCTGGTAAAGTACGTCTTGAAGGTAAAGAGTATGTTGTACAAGATGGCGATATTATGTTATTCCGTTTCAATGTGTAAAAAACGAACAGAGGCAATCTTTCGATAGATTGCCTTTTTTGTATATATTTTTATCTGAATTTTCAATCTGGAGGATTAGTATGAACATATTACAAATAAAAGATCGTGGTTTAGAAATTGAGGAGCTAGGTAGATTACCAAAAGATATAGTGGAGCTTATTTATGAGCAGCAATTGTTTAAGCTATTCACTGCAAAGGAATTAGGCGGTAAAGATTTAGAGCTACTAGAGGGCATTAAAGTATTCCAACAGATGTCTGCACTTGATGGCAACTTTGGGTGGCTTGTTACAATAGGGACAGGGGGTAACGCGTTTATTCCAACATTGAATAAAGAGATTTGTGAAAAAATATTTTCACCAAGAAATGCAGTCATAGCAGGCAGCGGCTATCCTTCGGGCATAGCGGTAAAAGTAGTTGGGGGCTATCGTGTAACAGGTCAATGGAAGTATTGTAGTGGAGCAGATTATGCTACAACTTTTACGATGAATTGCTTTGTCGAGTATGAGGGTATTAGAACTGATAAAATAATAAGTTGCTCAGTAAATTGTGATCAAGTAGAGGTTCTTAATGATTGGCGAGCGATGGGCTTAAAAGCGACAGCTAGCCATACGATTCGTGTGCAAGATGTTTGGGTACCTGAAGAGGAAACATTCCAATTAGGCATAATTAAAAACAAGTATGGAAGTGCGGTACAAAGTTTTCCGTTTGGTGCATTTGCAGAAGCTTCATTTGTAAGTGTTTGTCTTGGAATAACAGAAAATTTTTTAGAAGAGGCGTCTGTTTTAGTAAAGCAAAGGAAGCATGATCCAAGCCGTACCGAACGTATGGGTGCAATACAATTTTTATTGATGCAGCAACAGAAAAATTTTAAACAGCTTGAAGAGCGATATTATTTAATGTTGAATGAACACTGGAAAAAACATAAAGAAGATCATGAGTTGACTGAAGAAGAACTACAACAATTTTCACGAATAAGTAAAGATACTGCAGCGGCTTGTGTAGATATTGCCAATAGCTTAATACGTAGACTTGGCATGGATGCAATTACGGAGACATCTTCAATTAATCGTACTTGGAGAAATTTATATACAGCTGCACAGCATAGTTTTTTAACGCCATAAATTTGTGTTAAAAAAAATAGAATCTGTTTGGAGACAAGCAGATTCTATATGTAACGTGACGCTCAGTAAAGTTATTTCTTTTCCTGGGGCATATATACATAAAGCTTAGGTAGATGAGGATCATCCTGTATTAACGCGTTCTTTGGGTATTTGCGCAATTCTTTATACATGGAAAAATCACCTACTGCTCCAGCGATTAAAAAGGCTCCCACTAACACTAAAACAGTACTATTAAAATAGAAACCAGCAATTGTCGGGAGAACGCCAGTTGTCCAGAATGGGAGTAATAAAGCTTTTTTCATTGCATGATTCGGTAACGGTTGTTCAGTTGTTGCGTACGCTATGCCAAGCTCTAAATTCAGGCCATATTTCAACGATTTAAAGGGTACGCTTCCAAAGAGCATAAAGCCAATTAAATGAAAGGCTTCATGTAAGACAATGAAAATAATATATAGAATAACAAAAAGGATAGATCCAAGTATTATATTCCAAAATGAAAAATCAAAATTTTTAAAGCAAATATATTGAATAGCTACAAATAATATGACAAGGCCACTTGTGACAACTATATTGTCCATCATTAGTTTTTTTATATCCAACTCTATTACGATTGGTTCTTTATCTGGTAGCATGAAGATCCTCCGTTCATTCATGAATTAAGTTCATTATATAGAAAGAATTGTTTAGTTGCGACTTGAAAGACATGTATCTATATGTTACAATTCATTGATGTGAGTAATAATTATTACTTGCTCCTTGCTCCCTGTATACAGGAGAGCCTAAGTCCATAAGGAGGTGTAAACAGATGAGAAAATACGAATTAATGTACATCGTACGTCCGAACATTGAAGACGAAGCGAAGAAAGCTTTAGTTGAACGTTTCAACGAAATCTTAACTTCTAACGGTGCAGAAGTCATCGAATCAAAAGAGTGGGGCAAACGCCGCTTAGCTTATGAAATTCAAGACTTCCGCGAAGGTTTCTACCAAATCGTTAAAGTAAACGCTACTTCAGATGCAATTAACGAATACACACGTCTTGCTAACATTAGCGAAGATATCATTCGTCACATTGCGGTTCGCCAAGAAGCATAATCATTTAACAAAATGCTGAAAAAAGGAGGTTGCATTTCTGATGATAAACCGTGTCGTATTAGTTGGAAGACTAACAAAAGATCCTGAGCTACGCTATACGCCTAATGGTGTTGCGTCTACAAGATTTACAGTTGCTGTAAATCGAACATTCTCAAACCAACAAGGTGACCGCGAAGCTGATTTCATTAGCTGTGTTGCTTGGCGCAAACAGGCCGAAAACCTAGCGAACTTCATGCGAAAAGGAAGTTTAATTGGAGTTGAAGGTCGCATTCAAACAGGCAGTTATGAAGGACAAGATGGTAAGCGAGTATACACAACTGATGTAGTGGCCGATAGCGTACAGTTTTTAGAACCTCGTAATGGTGGCGGTGCTCCTGCATCTCCTCAATATGGTGGTGGACAGACTTACGGTAATAACCAACCGTCATATGGCGGTGGTCAACCACAACAACAGTTTGGTGGTGCTATGCCAGGACAGGGTTCATTTGGAGGCGATGCTTATCAGCTAAATCAACCACCTGTGAATCAGCCGAATTATACACGTGTAGATGAGGATCCATTTGCTAATAGCAAAGGACCGATAGAAGTATCTGAGGACGACTTACCGTTTTAAAGGTCTAACTAGTGTCTAATCTTAAAACACTACTCTAATCCTTGATAATTAAGGACTTATAACAAATTATAGGTGTCTAATCTATAGGTTGTAAAAAGGGGAAATATTAAGATTTTTGACAGGTAAATAAATGTCTAATCTTAAAATGCTCCAGTAGGTCTTGACAATTATGGATTTATAGCAAGTTATAGGTGTCTAATCTATAGGTTGTTAAAAGGAGAAATATTAAGACTTTGGTAAGCTAATTCAGATACGTCTAAAAAAATTATTAAAGGAGGAAAACGATAATGGCACCACGTCGCGGAGGCCGCAAACGCCGTAAAGTTTGCTACTTCACTGCTAATAACATTACGAACATCGACTATAAAGATGTAGATCTTTTAAAGAAATTCATCTCTGAACGCGGTAAAATCTTACCACGTCGCGTAACTGGCACTAGCGCTAAGTACCAACGTAAATTAACTTCTGCAATTAAAGTATCTCGTATTATGGGATTACTTCCATTCGTTGCTGAAGATAAATAAAATTTATTAATAAAAGCACAACAAGGTTTTCATAACCTTTGTTGTGCTTTTTTTATTTAGGCTGTTTTCTCAAAGATTGTTGCTTCTGGTTTGGCTATCTTCTTCAACTAAAGCTACCCGTTAGTTGAATAATGAAAAATTAATTTATGTTATGGTTTGCCCTTCACCTGACTTTATATATTTTATTTGGTCTGAGTTAATAGCGGAAGTATCTCTTTAATAAAGGTTGTTTTCTTAAAGATTGTTGCTAAATAAAACTTTAATGGTAACAAAAAAGAATTAATCTACAAAAAAATCCGTAGAAGGAAAAAGCAGTTTAGTTCAATAAAATTATGTTGTAATTTGAAACTATTCCAATGGATATCGTCAAACTTACGTATGGATGTAAAATGAAAGGTATAATAGAATAAATAGGAAAATATAAAAAGGGGGTAAAAAATTGAAACGATTTATTGTACTTTTAACTTTTATATCAGTTATAGCAATTTTAAGTGCTTGTTCATCAAAAATATCTTTAGAACTTAAAGATAAAGAAGTGGAAATTATCAACGATAAAGATAAGACAGGTTCGATGATTTTACAACAAGGCGAGAAAGCAGGGAAAGAAGTTGTGCCTACAACGTTGTATTACACTTTTACAATCAAAAACGAAGTAAGTAAGCAAATAGGAGATTCAACCAAACCTTTGATAGTTAAAATTGAACCAAGCGAAAGATTATTGACTGTTTCCAAGGAAGTAATGGGGTTTAATATTTTTAATCCAAAGGAATATGATAATAGCGGTTTGGGTTATGGAAGTACCAATGGTATCCTTGAACCTAATTCAGAAGGACAATTTACTCTGCGTTATGAATTAGGTGTTGATGAAGAAACTACTGAGGCTCTTCTTGTTCCATCTAAAGAACAATTAGAAAAATTAAGAAATCACGCTTTAGAGGCGACTTTAATTGTACTATTGGACAACGAAGAAATAGCCCGTTTTGATTTGAATAAAACAGAATAAGTATTTACTTTTAAATATGCTGAAAAAGTTACATTAATAAAAAAGCATCGGTATTAATACCGATGCTTTTTTTGTGTTAAACTATTTACTATTTTTGATGTTTTTTTAATTTTTGTCCCCTAAAAGAGAACCCGTTAGTTCCGTAGAACCAACTTTCTTTTTAATTTTTGTTGTTTTTGTAAGGATGTTTTCTAAAGGCTATTTTCTAATAGATTGTTGCTGTTAAAACATAAAAACAGAGTTAATCTACAAAATGTGTTTTTTATGTTTGATTTTTCGTAAATCGAGTATTTAACTAAAGCACCCGTTAGTTTAAGAAGAACAGCGACGCTTATTAAAGATCGCGCCCGATTGTTTAATAACTAAAACTAATACTTATTTTACTTTTTTTGTTTCCGAGTACTGTTCATCGTTTACTTGCAGCTACTTCTTCCTAGTGCAAATGATTTGTTGGACGTCTTACCAAAAATGCCAATAACAGACCGATTACTGCCACAATCACAATAAACCCAAATGTAAATTGTGTGCCTACTGCAACTAGTGTTTCATGGCTTGCAGTAGTATGTGCTTCTGTATAGCGGTGTTGTCCTGTTGTCATGAATGTAATTGCTAGTGCTGTACCTGCCGCACCTGCAATTTGCTGAAGTGTGTTTATGACAGCGGAACCATGAGAATACAACTGTCTTGGTAAATCATTAAGTGAGTTTGTTTGCGACGGTATAATAGTTGTTGATACACCTACGTAGAAAATCATACATGAAACTATGACTAACCAAAGTGGTGTTGTGGCGTCTATGACAAAGGATAATATACCCGTTGAAATAACTAAGCATAGGAACCCAAAACGTAAGTAAAACTTTGGACCAACACGATCAAAAGTTTTTCCGACGATTGGAGCAAAGACGGCATTTAATATGTTTCCAATTAACATTGCAAATCCAGCATTCGTTGCTGAAAGTAATAAAGATCCTTTTAAATACATTGGCATAAGAATCGACATTGCTAAAAGTAATGCGAATACGATAAATATTAAAACCGAACCTATAGTGAAATTACGATATTTGAAAACATGTAAATCAATCATCGGATGCTTACTTGTAAATTGACGCCATATGAAAAGGAAAAGAGCTACAATGCCCACAACTATTATGATTGTTGCTGATGTAGAATCTTCTGAAATAGTACTTAGTCCATAGATAATACTCCCAAATGCAATTGTTGAAAGAACGATAGATAAATAATCGATTTTCGGTTTTGTTAGAGTTGAGACATTGTACACTTTTGGCATAAAGATTAAGAAAATAATGATATATAGGGCAATGCTTATCCAGAAAATATAGTGCCAGCTAGATATATCAACTATAATCCCAGCGATTGTTGGCCCAGTTGCTGGACCAAGTGTAATGACCATCCCCATAATTCCCATTGTGGCACTACGTTTTGCGATTGGTACAACCATGAAAATTACATTAATCATAAGGGGTAAAATTAACCCTGTACCAACTGCTTGAATCCCACGTGATATTAATAAAATTGAAAATGTTGGCGCTAATGCACCAATAATTGAACCAACAATTGAGAATAAAATTGCGATTATAATAATCCAACGTGTTGAAATCCATTGAATAATAAGGGCAGAAATGGGTACTAAAATTCCCAATACTAATAAATAGCCTGTTGTTAACCATTGAGCACTAGTTGCACTGACGCCAAAGTCTCTCATAACATCGGTCATGGCCATATTCATGGCTGTTTCTCCAAAAAGGCCCACAAATGCTGCAATCATTAATAATGCAATCATGGGTTTTGGGTTTCGTTGCTGTTCTGTATTCATAATTACTCCTTTTAAGTAGGCCTACATTTTTTATTAAAAATAGTTTACGACCTTTAAATTAGACCAGTCTATATAGTTAGTTCGAAAAAATAAGTCCTAAGTTCTTATAAAAAGAAACTTGGAACTATTTTTTGAAGCAATTTAATCGGTTCATTCGATTTCTCCGTAATAGATAATACTAAAACGCCTATGATAGATCCGCAAAGTGACACTGCAAGTATGTTTGCTCTATCTGTAGCCATACCTGACTCAACAAACTTATTATAATAAAGCTGTTGCACCTTGCTGTAATTTTCTTGACAAACTGCCCGAATCTCTTCATTTACAAAAGCTGATTCCATTGAAATTAATGCAAATGGTGGCATGTTTAACATATCAGGGGTGTCTAGGTATTCAAAGTGTTCACTCAAATGATTCAAATAATTTTGCAACGCGATTGTCGGATTAGGGTCTGAATTTAAGTATATTTGAATGTCATGAAGTAAACGTTGTGAAGAAGCCTCAACAACTTCCTTAACGAGTTGATTTTTCCCATCAGGAAAATAGTGATAAAGAGAACCCTTTGGTGTCCCTGATTCTTTCAAGATTTGATTTAGGCCTGTAGCCTGATAACCTTGCAAATGAAAAAGTCTTGTTGCTACTTCAATTAAATGATCACGTGTCGAATTACTTTTATTTTTCATTGTTCTCTCCTTTCTATAACGACCGGTCTACTTTATGTTATTAGACTTTTTAATAATTGTCAATAATTTGATTCATAATAACTGTATTGAGTAAATATATTGCACTCTATTGCGGACGAAAAATTATAGCCCCTAGTAATACAGTAAGATTATAATAGGAGGCTGCCCCATTAGTTGAATAACAGTAAACCACTAAATCTGTTTAAATGTAAATAAAATACTTTTTCATGTGATAAAAGCGATATTTGTATAAACTGCCTTCTCCTTCTGCACAAAGGGAGAAGATGGTTTTTTTATTTTTTTTGATGAGAGTAGCAAAAAAGCTACTATCCTTTTCGTTTTTCCAACGCGATTTCCTTTCCCTTCGGAGAATCATCGCAAAATTAGGGTATATGCTCTAAAGGATTTTTTTATAAAGTAACTATTTTTTTTACCAAAGCAATTAATAGACCTATAACTCCACTCAATAAAAATAAATAGCCAATAGGAATTAGAAAAAATGGTTCATGTAACATGCCGTTACTATCTACTACTGGCTGTCCAATAAATGCTTTTGCTAAAAAGCAAATTGTTGCGATTGTTAACAACATGATACTTATTAAGTTCATTTTTGCTTTTCTTACTTCGCTTCCGTCGTTCACCAATTTGTTTGTCATAGTATTATCCCTCAAAATTAATTGATCAAGGGAAAGATTAAATGTTTGAGCGATTTGGACCACCATTTGTAAATCAGGTAAATTTCGATTGTTTTCCCAACTAGATTGTTTGTCTTGATACATTTAATTTTTGTGCTAACTGTTCTTGAGTTAACTTACTATTTGCTAGGATTAAAGGTTAAATCATAAAACTGTTAAAAGTTTAATTTGCATTTTGTTCAAATAATTTTTGTGAATACCGCTTATTTGTTTATGCGGTGTTTTCCTTGTTCTTGTTGACATTGAACATTTTCCTTCAGATATTCATTAAATGTAGTGATGGAATTTAAAATTCCGCATTGGTATATCTGTTTAAAGTAACCTTCTTCTTCAACTAAACACCCCGTTAGTTGAAGAAAGAAAAAAATAAATCAAACCATTACAGTTAGTGATTTACCCTTTTCAATATTTAACCTGTAGTTATAACACGTTGACAATTACTACAACGTTGTAGTAGAATTTAAACTACAACGTTGTAGTATGAAAAAACTTAAAATTGAAAAGAGATGAATAATTTGCCGGAATTCCAAAGTTTATCAGAAACAGAATTGAAATTAATGAAAGTCATTTGGAAAGAAAACCGTCCAGTTAAATCAAATGAATTGTTGGACATTTTTTCTGAAAAAGAGGGGAAGGATTGGAAGGGGCAGACGATCGCTACCTTTTTATCAAGGTTAGTTGATAAAGGCGTATTGTCTGTAAACAAAGAAGGGCGATCCAATATTTATGCCCCTTGCGTATCATTGAAAGAGTACAAAAAAAAGGAAGCACAAAGCCTATTAGATGTGATGTATCAAGGGTCAGTAAAGAATTTCTTAGCGACACTCTACGATGACAAGGTTACTACTGATGAATTAGATGAACTCAAAAAGTGGTTTTCAGATAAGTAGGTGTATAAATGAGTGAATGGTTGAGCATACTCATCACCTTGTCCGTTGCAGGTAGTGGGATATTAGTCTTCTCGTGCTTTATCACATGTATTTCAAGAGGAAAATTCGGTGCTAAATGGCATTATCAGAATAGGAAACTAGCTCTTTTCTTTTTCCTTATTCCTGTATTTTGGATTTCTGAGTTGTCTTCCCTATTTAAAAAAGAAAATCAGTCAAACTCATTTTGGCATTTGTCGACGATAGTACATGAAAAAACTTTGTCTCTAACAGAGCAATTTGTTCAAATTGTATTTATTGTATGGATATTAGGAGTTATTGTCGTTAGCTTTTGGTTCCTCTATTTGTATCGAAACTTCCGTCAAAAACTACAAGCAAATTGTGTGTTTGTGTCAAAAGAAAATATCGTCTATGAACTACTTCATAAACACCTAAAGGATATGAAACTTCAAGCTTCGATTGAGATTGCGTTTTGTCAGATGAATATAAGCCCTATTTTAGTTGGGATATTTAAACCTACGATTGTGTTGCCAATGTATGAGATTCCACATGAAGAGCTAGACATGATTATTAGACATGAATTAATGCATTATAAGAAAAAAGACTTATGGGTAAAAAGAGCAATGTTACTGGCTACGATTCTTCATTGGTTCAATCCATTCATCTATGTTTTGCAGAGGGAAGTAAATAATTGGTGTGAGTTTTCTTGCGATGAAGATGTTGTGATGAAGATGTCTCATGCTGAGAGAAAAAAATATGGTGAAACTATCCTAAATATGATGCAGCGAGCATCTCAAGATTCAAGTATGACCTTTCTAAGTACATCTTTTACGAGTGGACAAATTAATTTAAAAAGGAGATTGATGAAAATGTTAAAAGTAAAAAAAGTAAGTAAACCAAGTGTTGTTTTATCCACTGCATTATTGCTAGCTTTTGGTAGTATTGGGGTTGGAAGCTCTGCATTCGCTTATAAAAATTTCCCTAGTGTGTCAGAAAAAAATGATGTGGCAACGTTATACCTCGGTGAACCTGCAAAAGAAGAAATAAATGAAGGGGTATATAGCTTATATTCCGTTAAATTGTCAGATGAATCGAAATTTCGAAAAGAAGACTGGGTAAAAATCCTTGAACAAATTGAAAATGGCGAGGTTATTTTAGAGGAAGAATAACCAAGAAGTTGTATATTTTTCACGGAGAATCTTATTATTTCTCCTTTACACTAGAGATCAATTTAATAAATAAAAATATATCTGTTCGCATATCTCGAACAGATATATTTTTTACAACTTTTTTTCAAATGTTCAACGACCTTCTTATTGAATTAAACTGCACCGTTAGTAAAATCACTCCTATGTCTAGAATTCTATTAAGTTGGCAATAATCCCTTTTATATTACTATTTTAGGGGGAATGGGATTGTTACTGTCAAAAGCATGGACTTTGTTTGAAGCAGATAAACGAATAGAGGGCTTCTCGCCACAAACGCTGAAGGCCTACCGGTTACAGTCTTTTCTATTAATTGGATATTTTAAGGATATAGAGATGGAATTGCTTGATACCAATCAACTGAAGGAATATCTTGCTATATCCGGCAAGCACTTAAAACCAGCCAGTCTTGCACACCGTATCCGCTTTATGAAATCATTTTTTCGTTGGTCTCATGAAGAAGGATACCTGAGTAAGAATCCAACTTCCAAAATTAAAGAACCGAAAGTAGGAAAGCGGATACCCAAGTATTTAACCGAACGGGAGATTGAACACCTCCGTGAATCCTGTCATTCCGCAATGGAAAAAGCGATTTTCGAATTCATGTTTTCTACTGGTTGCCGAATTGGAGAAATAGTTGCTTTAGAAAAGAACCATATTAATTGGTCTAATCAATCCGCAATCGTTAGAGGAAAAGGTGATAAGGAAAGGGAGGTTTATTTTAATACGCGTTGTGACATATGGCTTAAACGTTATATTGAAAGCCGCACTGACAATAATCCAGCCATCTTTGTGACAGTAAGGCAGCCGCATAAAATGAGTGTCGCCCAGATGCGATACATCATCAAAAGGATATCAAATCGTGCTGAAATCAATAAAGAAATTCATCCACACCAACTTAGACACAGCTATGCAACTCATTTGTTGAACAATGGAGCTCCCATAGAAGTCATACAAAGTCTTATGGGGCACGAGAAAAGTGAAACAACTAGAATCTACGCTCAATTAAGCGGTAGGCTAAGGAAAGAGTATTATCAGAAGTACTTTTAAATGTAAAAGGAGCAATGTCTTAAAAGACTTTGCTCCACTTGACTAAAGCACCTCGTTAACGAAACAAAGAATACTGTTCCTTTTACCATTCTCGCCATTCTTCGGTTATGTCATCTTCGGATTCTAAACCAGCTATACTCGCTGCTTCTATTATAAATTCATACAATTCTTCTCTCTCCATAGTCTCAATAAAGTAATCATAATTATCATTTAGTTCATTTAAACTGATAACCACTTTTTTAACACATTCTAAGATTTCTTCCTCAGTCAGATTATTTCCAAGTTCTTTTAGATTATTGATGTATGTATCAAGAACCTTATTAGTTGCATTTATATTTTCTTCTGTAAAAATATCATCATCTTCATCCATTCTTTGTTTCCATTCTACTGTTGGCTTATTTTTTGTTAGTTCTTCAAAAGTCATAATATCCTCCCGGGAAATGTGTTATTTTATCTTGTTTATTACTTTTTTTATCAAACTTTTCTTTTTTAAAAACCAATGCTTTTTATAATCTATCAGAATTCCTTCATAAGAAAAAGATGTGTCTAAAACAACTTAATGAACTTCAAGTAAAGCACCCCAGTTAGTGAAACTAATTAATTTAGTTGTGAGTCACTCTCTTTTTATTCTACGTTAACATCAAAAACAAAAGTTTATTTACCTTTAGACCATATTGTTATAAGTTGATAAATATAATATCCACTTTCCGATGGCATCGTAATTTCATTATCTTTCATTTCAACAATATCAGTTGTACCATCTTCATTTAGTTTAGCTACCGTAATTGAAGTAGGATTTTTATCAATTTCAAATTTTAATGTATCATCTTTTTCAACTTCTATTGTTTCGAAAAGTTCAGCTAATTCATTAATATAGGGAGAACTTTTTGTACTAATTTCAACATTGTCTTCTTTCCACTCGTAATTACTTGGAATCATTGAATACTGTTCCCCATTCATAATCACTTTGCCTTCTGGTTGACTAAGAGTATCGGTTGGGAATCCATTGCATCCAGTCAAGATAATAACTATCAATATGGAGAAAATTAATTTATTCATTTCATTACTCTACTTTATTTTTTCATTTAAGTATATTATTTCACAATTTTCTTTTTATTTTAACATATATATCCAATAAAACCATTGGGTGTTATTAAAGTAAACTGCCCCGTTAGTTGAATAGCAACAATCTTTTCGAAAACAGCCTTTATTTATCAAAATTGTATTTTTACCAAAGAGTAAGGTTTGTCTAATTTAAGGTATATATCGTTATGCATAATCCTGCTAAATAGTGTATATTTTAGGTAGTTCAGTAGAATATACGTTCTTGTTTATTCAGCTTCGAGAGATATATTACAAGGTCGAGAATACCTACCTATTTTTAAACGGCAAGGAGTGAATGGATTGTATATTAGAAAAACTTCTATTGTCCCCGTATTAGTTGATGCTGATATGAGGATTGTCCCAGAGGTTTTAGATTTTACGAGATATTTGGAGAGGAAAGAGTTTTCTCCAAACACTATTAATACTTATTTAGAAAAGTTATGTGTGTTCTATAAATGGATGGAAAAAGAAGGGTTAAGACCTTTTGAAGTTGAACCAAGACATATGCCTCGTTTTATAGATTATATTGATAATGCTTATGCAGAAAGATATCAAGATAAAACAAAAGTATCACCTTCTACACTTAACGGTTATTTAGCAGCATTAGGGACCTTTTATAAATACTTCGGTATGATGGGGTTTGTTGAACCTGCTACATATAAGATTGAAGATAAAAGAAAAGTAAAGCATTTGAGTTATTTGAGACACGTTAATAAGAAATGGGATGCTAGTGCTTTTTCTTACTTTAGTCGTAAAAAACGTAAAGGTGTAGATAAAAAGAGACTTTTTCCTGAAGAAGCTGAATTGTTTTATAAAGCTATTGGGGAAATATCATCTAAGGAGGAATCTTTAAAGGTACGAAATGAATTGATATATAAATTACTGTATGAAACAGGTATGAGGATTGGGGAACTGTTACATCTAAGGATTTCTGATTATGATCTTCCAGAACCATTTCAAAAAGTAGGTAACATCTATTTAGTTGATAGAGGAAATCTTGATGATGAAGATAGACAGTTGAAAACAGGAGAAAGAACAATTCCTATTTCAACAGAACTGTTACAGGAAATCGATGACTATGTGATGTACCATAGACCACAAGTTGGTAATTGTGATTATCTATTTGTAAATCATATAAGAAATATTGGATTACCTCCTAGTAGAGGGACTATCGAAGAAATATTTCGAAAAGCTAACGAGGTTAGTGAGTTGAAACGAAAATATGTTACACCCCACTCTTTACGGCATACTCACGCTTCTAATATGACAGATATGGGTATAGATATAGCCGTTGTGCAAGCTCGTTTAGGACATAGTGGCATTAGTACAACACTAAAGTATACACACGTTTCTATAGAAACACTCTCCTTGTCGTATGAAAATTATTTAACGAACAAGAAAGGACGTGTTTTCTAATGGGAACTACCACTTTAGTAGATGTTAAATCTGATGTTTGGTTAATTTACAAAGAAAGGAAATCGTATCCTTATTCGTTTGCATTTGATTACTTACCTAATGAATGGTTTAAGAAGAATATTAAGCAAATTACATTAGAACAACTTCAAATGGAGAAACTAGCACTTAGTACACTCCATAGATATAACGAAGCGATAAAGACGTTTTTCATCTTTACTGAAGAATCAAATTATACATTGAATACATTCGCAGATGTCTCACCTAAGATAGCAGAAGAATACTTACACTATCTTTTAGTGAATATAGAAGCTAAAGCTACAAGGGCTTTGAAGTTAGCGTCCTTAAAGCATCACCTGAATCACGGTAGAATGTTAGGTTGGTCTGACTTCCCTATCAATAACCTTTTTGATGGGATGGAATACCAAGTACTTCAGACCGAAGATACGCTAAAATCAATGGTAATTGATGATAGAGTTATGAAACAAATTGATATTGCTTTAGACAGAATGCGTTCGGAAGAAATGTCTTACAGTGACATTCTTATATGGGGCCTTGTAACAATAATTAAAGGTACTGGTATGCGAATTCACGAAGCTCTAGCAATTCAAGAACAACACATAGCAAAAGATTTAATGGGTAAACCGATCTTAGAAGTTCTTAGCGAAAAGACTCTAACAGACCGTTATATACCAATCAGTCACGATATTGTAAAAGCAATACGTTTCGTTGCAAAAAACACTGAGTGGGTACGTAAAAAGCTTGATACTGAATTCATATTTGTTAGACCGATCCGTGGAGAAAGAAAGTTTGAATTTCTTCAACAAAAGACGGCAAGGGATCTTTTAAAAAAAATCAGTTTTAAATTCGATTTAAAGACTCCTACAGGGGAACCATTCATTCTAAATTTTCACGAATTCCGTCACACAATAGGAACTGATTTATTAAATAATGGTATGAGTATGAGAGAAGTTATGGAGTTTCTAGGTCATAATTCTAGTCATTCAACTAGGTTATATGCAAAAGTTCAAAATGACCGATTTAGTAAAACCTATAGGAAACTTGGATTCATTGGCGTTATTGAAGAAAGTGTTGATGACATCGTTGATGAAGAGAAGAAAAAGATTACTGAAGAGAAACGTCTAATGGCTCAATTGCCAGACGGTGTTTGTGCTAGGCCAATAAAAGAGCAAGTTATCAATTGTAAAAAACCAAATGCCTGTCTATTCTGTCCTAAGTTTATTACGACTCCAGAATTCGTAGAAGTACATAAGAATCACTTGGAAAGGATCAAAGCAGATAAACAAAGGTATATGGAAGAAAACCTAATCGGTACAGATTATCTCCTTCTTGAAACTGAAAAAGTACTTACTGAAATAGTTACACAACTTGAGGCTATTCAGAATGCAAAGGGAGGTAATAATTAATGGCACAAGAGTTATTTAAATACATTGACTATACCCCTTCTCATTATGAGGATTCAAATGATGAATTTAGAGTCGGAAATTCAATGTTTAAAGATGAACTTTGGGATTTTAAGAATTTGATTCCAGGCAGTGCAACTTGGCCAGAAAATAAATGTTGGTTAAAGTTTGATAAATTCAAATCCACATCCATTAAGAATACGATTAAATGGTTTATGGTAACGGAACTAATAGCAAATGGGTTCACTACTGTAAAAAGAAAACTAGCAGCTCTTCATACTTTTGATAAATTCATTCAACAAAATGAAGACATTACTTCATTCGAGGATATTTCCAAGTATCGATTAGAAGAATTTTTTAACTTTGTTTTATCTGACACGAAAGATAATGGTGAACCGACAAGTGCAGTTAGTAAAAAGAAAGCTGCACAAGTTGTAAAAGAAATACTTGAACGTGGAGCTGTTAGAGGATGGGAAGTACCATCTAATACAAATCACGTCGAGCTTCTATACAATTCGATGATTATTGAAAATAATAATATTAAAAGTGGTACTAAATTTGGTAAATCAAATAAAGTTCTACCTGAAAAAGATATTGTTAGTCATTTAATCACAACAGCTTTAGAAGTGTTGGAAAATGGTCAAGATAGTGAGATTCTAACGGCAGCAAGTATTATCATTTCTAGTCAGATTGGCTGTAGAATTGAAGAAGTGCTTTCTATTCAAAAAGGTTGCTTATCGCAAATTAACGGAGAAATGTTTATCACCTTTATAAGTACAAAGATTAACAATGAACCTACCGAAGTTAATAAACCTGCAAATAAAGAAGTATGTATTGCGATTGATAAGCTAGAAGAATACACTGAACCCTTGCGAAAAGAATCAGGACTACCGTATCTATTCCTTAGTAGAAATAGGAGTAAAGCTGGTCATCCTGTAACTGTAGCAAGTAAAGGAAACTGGACTAAGAACAGACTAACGCCTTTTATTCAGAAATATGATCTTCGTGATGAAAAAGGGAATTTATTAAAGTTAACCAGTCACTATTTTAGACACATCTGTGCAACGTACGCTTATCGAGGTGGTTTAAAAACCCACGATGTAGCTGAACTTTTGGGGCATAATTCAATAATGATGACTGAGACTTATAACCATACGGAAGATAAACAACAAGTTGTAAAAGATATTCTATCGGGTGATACACCTATAGCAACTACCAATAAAATCGTTTTAAAACAGCTTGAGGGAGACGAGAATCCGTTCAAAGGGAAAACCATTGAACAGATTGAAAAACTTCGTAGAGCCTTAAAAATTGAACTTTTACCTCACGGTATCTGTACTCATCACCCAATGCGTGGTGAACCCTGTGAACAAGACGGAGCTTGTCTTGGCTGTAGTAATTTCTTAGCATCATCTAAACACCTACCTGTGTACGAGAAACGACTTGAGAGAGTTAACGAGGAACTTGAAGTAGCAGGAAATGACAACAGTATATGGACATCCAAGTTATATTACCAACACGGTAAACTGGAATATTATATACAGGAGTTAAGTAAGAAGATGGCTAATAAGGAATTTCAGAAAGCTATGTCGGAAGTGGAAGTGAGTAAAGATGATGAATAATAAGGATTTAGCAGGAATCAATCGTGAGAAGACCACTGTAAAGGTCGTAGAAGCTATTCAAAAACTCAAAAGGAAGAAAATGAAAATTACAATTAGCTCGGTAGCAAATGAGGCTAATGTGACTCGTCAGACACTTTATAATCGTCCAGATTTAAAAATAAAAATTGACGAAGCGAATTCCCTAATGAATGACAAGAAAAAACCTAAAGAAGTCGATAATAAGAATAGTGTCCAAGAAAAGCGTATAAAACGATTACAAGAAGAACTCAAACAATCAAACGATGAGAAATTAAAAATCCTTGATCAAAATGTTTTTCTAACTGAAGAGATAATAAATCTTCAAAGAAAAATAGCTGATTTAGAAGAAAAACTATACAAGGATAACGTAATCGAATTGGTAAAACAATAATTTCAAAATTACTACTCGTGGATGTAAAACTTCCGGGACAGTACAATCCAAATTTGACACTTTTGTATTGAAATCATATTCAGAGAAGAACTAAAAAGGGATTTGACAATTTAACCTGTCATAATTACCGTTTTAATACTTCTAAAATAAAAAATGATAAGGAGGAGACACACTATGGCACCACGTCGCGGAGGCCGCAAACGCCGTAAAGTTTGCTACTTCACTGCTAATAACATTACGCATATCGACTATAAAGATGTGGATTTACTTAAAAAATTCATCTCTGAGCGCGGTAAAATCTTACCACGTCGCGTAACTGGCACTAGCGCTAAGTACCAACGTAAATTAACTTCAGCTATCAAAGTTTCTCGTATCATGGGATTACTTCCATTCGTAGCAGAAGACAAATAAGATATAAATAAAGGCACAACAAGGTTTAATCGCTTTGATTGTGCTTTTTTTATTTGTGAAAATGGAGTCGCTAACCTTGTAACCTCTGAGATGGAAATTTATAAGGTGTAACTTGTGAATAATCACATAGGGTAGGGCAATCGAGAATGAATATCCCGATTTTAGTAATATTGTTTATTTTACCGAAAGATGAGGATGGTTAAAACGCATGTCATGTTGGTTGGAAATCAACTCCCATGCTATGGTAGCTTGGTTTATCTCAGTAATTGCTCTATATATTACCGTTTGCTATTATGATAAGAATTTATTACACTCTTAATAGACATGAATAAAGAAAAGATGGAACGTTAGAGATTGAGAAACAATCGACTAAGGACATTTTTAAAACAAAACGGCTTATAATCACTTCGATTAAAAGCCTTTTTTCATGTATTAGTAACTGTCGTAAGTTGCTTTTTTTATTGCTAAAAAAATTTAAAAATAATATATATAGAAGAACATAACCAATAAATGAATTTGTTATGCTTTTTCGGTAAAAAATCTCCTATATAGCTATATGTTTTATGCTTTAGTCATTGGTTCTACAAAATTAATGACAAAGCATAAGTTGTTCTTAGCGTTTTTTGTTCAATAACCTGAAAAAATGGTACAATAAAGGTCAGTAAGTTTGACTAAAAAAAGGAAGGTTTTCAATGCCGAATAATCAAACAAAGGCGCTTGTACAAGGCTCAATGATGGTCGCAATCTTTACGATTCTAATGCTTATTTCTGCATATGTACCACTCATTTTTATAGTAGGTCTACTATTTGCCCCACTACCGATTGCTTGGTATAGCGCAAATTACAAGCGTTCATCATCAATACTCGTAGCAGTAGTAGGATGTATCTTAACCGCTTTAACGAGTGGCATAATTATGCTACCATTTGCCTTTATTTTGGCGTTACTTGGTATCGTTATAGGAAGTGCAATTAATCAAAAGAAGAGCAAAATTTACCTATTCATGTCGTCTGGGGTGGCTGTTCTTCTGTCAATGGCAATTGTCTATGTAGCCTATGTTCAATTTGCTAATATCAATATTATTAGCATGAGCATAGATCTTTTACGCGAAAATTATGAGCAATCAAATGAACTTGCAAAAACGGTGACAGGTCAAGTAGTGTTTCAGCAAGAACAAATTGAGGCTATGTTAAAAACAATTGAGCTGACAATACCTGCAACAGTAACAATCACTGCATTTATGACAGCATTTATTATCATAACGTTAAATTTACCTGTATTAAAACGTCTTGGTTTAGACGTACCAAAATTTGCACCGTTCCAAAATATGCGTTTACCACGATCTATTTTATGGTATTACATGATTGTTTTATGCATTAATTTATTTGTGCGTCCGGAGTTTGGATCTACATTAGATATTATTGTGTTAAATGTTTCTTCTATCTTATGGATGTTATTAATCCTGCAGGGGATTTCCTTTATACATTACTTTATTTCTAAAAAGGAAATGCCTAATGCTGTTAAGTGGATAGCAACTTTGTTAGCTTTACCACTATCATCCATTATGATATTGCTAGGCATCGTAGATTTAGGTTTCGACTTACGTTCACTTGTGAAAGGGAAAACCAAAGAATAAGGGGCTGATGTAATGGGGACTTTTAGAAAACGACCAATCCGCTATCCGCTTTTTGTTCTTTCCATTTTTGGCATTGTGACGTTCGTGCTTCTATGTATTTGGAATATCGGGATAGGTATCGGTTATGGAGTAGGTTTTGTTCTATTAATGGCCTATACGTGGAAGGTAGAAAAGATTACCTTTGAAGAAACAGAAAAGCATATTGAATCCATCTCTTTCCGCATGAAAAAAGTTGGGGAAGAGGCATTGCTTGAAATGCCAATTGGGATATTACTTGTCAATGATCAATATGAAATAGAATGGTCGAATCCATATATGCAAAATGTTTTAAATATGGAGAATTTAGTAGGTGAAGGAATCGTTAATATATCTGACGACATTTACGTGCTAATGAAAACCGAGGAGACAAACGAAGATACGATTACGCTTCGTGATCGTAAGTACCGAGTTTATTATAAAAAAGAAGAGAATTTATTATATTTCTTTGATATCACTGAGCAGATAGCTATTGAAAAACAATACTATGCTGATAGTACAGTTATTGCGATTTTATTTGTTGATAACTATGATGAAATTACACAAGCAATGGACGACCAGCCACGTAGTTTAACGAATACGCTAGTGACATCAATTGTTAATGATTGGGCAGCTGAGCAAGGGATATTTGTGAAACGAATATCATCCGATCGTTTTTTAGCTGTATTAAACGAATCGATTTTAATGGAGCTTGAAAAGAAAAAATTTGCTATTTTAGATACAATTCGAGAAAAAACGGCGCAAAAAAATATGTCATTAACATTAAGTATTGGCGTAGGCGCGGGGTCATCTTCATTAGTAGAACTTGGTGAACTAGCACAATCAAGTTTAGACCTTGTTTTAGGTCGTGGTGGTGATCAGGTTGCCATCAAGCAACCTACAGGAAAGCTGAAGTTCTATGGCGGGAAAACGAACCCGGTTGAGAAACGTACACGCGTTAGAGCTCGTGTTATTTCCCATGCACTACGCGATTTAATTCAGGATAGTGATCAAGTGTTTGTTATGGGGCATAAAAATCCGGATATGGACTCTATTGGCGCCTCTGTTGGTGTACGTAAAATGGCACAAATGAACGATGTGAAGGGCTACGTTATCATAAATTTTGAAGAATTAAACGGAAGTGTAACCCGTTTAATGAATGAAATTGAGAGTAAATCGGATTTCTATGAACATTTCCTAACACCAGAGGAAGCTGCGACAAAAATGACAGAAAAATCATTGCTCATTATTGTCGATACACATAAACCGAATTTAGTCATCGATTCACACCTATTGAAGTTGGCTGAAAAAGTTGTGGTCATTGATCATCATCGTCGCAGTGAGGATTTTATAGAAAATCCAACGCTTGTTTATATGGAGCCATATGCATCGTCAACAGCTGAGCTTGTGACAGAATTACTCGAGTATCAACCAAAACGTGCGAAGATTAATATGCTAGAAGCTACTGCATTGCTAGCGGGAATTATTGTCGATACGAAGAGTTTTACACTGCGTACGGGAGCCCGTACGTTTGAAGCGGCTTCTTATTTAAGGACAAATGGTGCCGATACAGTGCTAGTACAGCGATTATTAAAAGAAGATGTAGATACGTATATTGAACGTTCTAAAATAGTGCAGACTGTTAAGTTCTTGAAACCGGGTATTGCTATTGCTGTAGGTGAAGAAGCGAAAGTGTATGACTCTGTACTAATTGCGCAAACAGCAGATATATTACTAACGATGAAGGATGTCGGTGCTTCCTTTGTCATTGCGCATCGGTCAGATGGCAAGATTGGCATAAGTGCAAGATCACTTGGCGAAGTAAACGTACAGCTTGTTATGGAGAAACTAGGCGGCGGCGGGCATTTAACTAATGCAGCTTGCCAAGTCGAATCAAATTCCATTGCTGGAGTAAAAAAATATTTAGAAGAGGCCATAAATGAGGTACTCGAAGGGAGTTCTGAATCATGAAAGTAGTATTTTTAAAAGATGTTAAAGGAAAAGGGAAAAAAGGCGAAATAAAAAATGTAGCAGATGGCTATGCACAAAACTTCTTAATTAAAAATGGTTATGCTGCTGAAGCAAATGCACAAGCATTAAGTCAATTAGAAGGTCAAAAGAATTTAGAAGCTAAAAATGCTGCTGCCGAATTAGCTGAAGCTAAAGCATTAAAAGAAACATTAGAAGCTTTAACGGTTGAACTAAAAGCAAAATCAGGTGAAGGTGGTCGCCTATTTGGTTCAGTATCTTCAAAGCAAGTTGCCGATGCACTTCAAAAAAAGCATGGCATAAAAATTGATAAACGTAAAATGACTTTAAGTGATGGAATTCGTGCGCTAGGCTTTACAAATGTACCTGTAAAACTACACCATGAAGTTTCTGCTACATTAAAAGTTCATGTAACGGAAGAATAAGGGGCGACAATCCATGAGCGAACCGATGATGGATCGCGTTCCACCGCATAACCGGGAAGCCGAGCAATCGGTTATCGGTGCGATTTTCCTCGATCCTCAATCGTTAATCACTGCATCTGAAATTTTACTAGCAGATGATTTTTATCATAATGCACATAAGCAAATTTTCGAAACGATGCTACGTTTAAGTGATCAGGGAAAAGCGATAGATGTTGTCACAGTTACTGAAGAATTATCAGCTAAAAAAGAAATTGAGGATGTTGGCGGGCTATCGTATTTACTAGAGCTCGCCAATGCTGTCCCTACGGCTGCTAACGTTGCACATTATGCGAAAATTGTCGAAGAAAAGGCTCTATTACGTCGTTTAATTCGTGTCGCTACTAAAATAGTAGAAGATGGCTATACTCGTGAAGATGAGGTAGAGGCATTACTTGGTGAAGCAGAGAAGAAAATGATGGAGGTAGCCAATCGTAAAAATGCGGGTGACTTTAAGCATGTTAAAGACGTATTGGTGGAAACCTTTGATAACATTGAGAAGCTTCAATCACAAAAAGGTGATGTTACAGGTATTCCGACAGGATTCCGTGACTTAGACAATATAACAGCTGGCTTCCAGCGTAACGATTTAATTATTGTTGCGGCACGTCCATCTGTAGGGAAAACAGCCTTTGCATTGAATGTCGCACAAAGCGTTGCCGTTCAAGCACGGGAAAATGTTGCGATCTTCTCCTTAGAGATGGGTGCTGAGCAGCTAGTTATGCGTATGCTTTGTGCAGAGGGAAATATAGATGCACAAGTTTTACGTACAGGTGCTTTAACAACGGAAGATTGGGGTAAACTAACTATGGCAATGGGGAGTTTATCGAATTCAGGAATTTTTATTGACGATACACCGGGTGTACGTATCAATGAAATTCGCGCAAAATGTCGACGTTTAGCACAAGAGCATGGCCTCGGTATGATTTTAATTGACTATTTACAACTTATTCAAGGTAGTGGTAAACCAGGGGAGAACCGTCAGCAAGAGGTATCTGAGATTTCACGATCTTTAAAAGGTTTAGCGCGTGAATTAAAGGTTCCAGTAATTGCATTATCACAGCTATCTCGTGGCGTTGAGCAACGTCAAGATAAGCGACCAATGATGAGTGACTTACGTGAATCGGGAAGTATTGAGCAAGATGCTGATATTGTTGCCTTCTTATATCGTGATGATTATTACGATAAGGAGTCCGAGAGTAAAAATATGATTGAGATTATTATTGCTAAACAGCGTAACGGTCCAACAGGTACAGTTACACTTGCCTTTAAAAAAGAATTCAATAAATTCATTAATGTGGATTGGTCGCAAATGCCGCCACCACCTCCACGTGACTAAATATGTATTTGGCTCATCATCAGTAGTTGAAAATGAAATTTGTAAAAACATATGCCATGTATATAAGTTGATCTGCGTTACGATTGGACAACTCCAGGAAAGCGCCCTGTCGGAACGGAAATCAACCATACACTATGTTGGCCAAATGCTGATTGAAAAAGAGGGGCATAACGTTTGCGACTATACCAAAACGGAATTAATCTGAATGTTAGATAATATTCATATCATTCTGTTATTAAACACGAACGTTGAATCATATTTTTTGATTTTACGTTCGTGTTTTTAAGTATTTTTGTTGACTAGGCGTTTCTATCATTGTTACAATAATTAACGGCTTAAAAATTGAGATACAAATTGTATCTAACGGAGGTGCTGACTATGACATCAGTTGTAGTTGTAGGAACACAGTGGGGAGACGAAGGAAAAGGTAAAATTACAGATTTCCTTTCACAAAAAGCCGATGCAATCGCTCGTTTTGCAGGTGGTGATAACGCAGGACATACAATTAAATTTGATGGTGAAACGTATAAGTTACACTTAATCCCATCAGGTATTTTCTATAAAGATAAAGCTTCAGTAATCGGAAATGGTTTGGTTGTAAATCCAAAGTCATTAGTGACTGAGCTTAGAGGCTTACAAGAGCGTGGCATTAATACAGATAATTTACGAATTTCTAACCGTGCGCATGTTATTTTGCCATATCATATAAAGCAAGATATCGCTGATGAGGAAAGCCGTGGCGATAATAAAATTGGTACAACTTGTAAAGGTATTGGGCCATGTTATCAGGATAAAGTAGCACGTATCGGTATCCGTATGGCTGATTTACTAGACAAGGATGTATTTGAAGAAAAACTACGTCAAAATTTAGTAATTAAGAATAAGTTGTTTGAGAAATTTTACGAAGTTGAAGGTGTAACATTCGAAGAAATTTTCGAAGAATATTACAGCTATGGACAAGAAATCGCAAAATATGTAACAGACACGTCTAAAATCTTAAATGATGTACTAGATGAAGGCGGCAAAGTGTTATTTGAAGGAGCACAAGGTATTTTACTTGATGTCGATCAAGGTACGTATCCATATGTAACATCTTCAAATCCTGTTGCCGGCGGAGTAGCAATTGGTGCTGGTGTTGGCCCATCACGAGTTACAAGTGTTATTGGTGTATCTAAAGCCTATACATCTCGTGTTGGTGATGGACCGTTCCCTACTGAATTATTTGATGAAGTAGGTCAACAAATTCGTGAAGTTGGCCGTGAATACGGTACAACAACTGGTCGTCCACGTCGTGTAGGCTGGTTTGATACAGTAGTTGTGCGCCATTCACGCCGAGTAAGTGGTATTACGCATCTTGCGCTTAATTCAATTGATGTTTTATCTGGCTTAGAAACAGTGAAAATTTGTACTGCGTATAAATATAAAGATGAAACAATTACTGAGTATCCAGCAAACCTTCATATTATTGAACAATGTGAACCAATTTATGAAGAGCTTCCAGGCTGGGCAGAAGATGTTACAGGCTGCAAAACATTAGAAGAGCTACCTGAGAATGCACGACGCTATGTAGAACGTGTAAGTGAATTAACTGGTATTGAAATCGCTACTTTCTCTGTTGGTCCTGCACGTGAACAAACGAACGTATTAGTGGACGTTTGGGAAGCAAAATAATTATAAATCAAAAAAGGACGTACCATATGCGGTACGTCCTTTTTTATACCTCTTTCCTTACTTTGAATTTTCGGGCGAGACGCAATTATTGTCCATGATATTTTATGCATTTAAAATTAAGTAAGACTCTTCGGCAAAATGAGGGGTTGATTTCCGTTCCGACTGAGCGCTTTCCTGGGGGCGTCGGGGCAACAGGATGTTGGTCACGAAGGCGTTATCACAGGACGTGATGCTTTTAGCCTTCGTTCCTCTACCCGCTTCACTCGCGCTGCTCGCTCCAGGGTCTCATCTGTGACGCTGATCCCCAAGGAGTCGCTCAGTCTCCACTCCAATCAACCACTTCACTTAGTGTATATTTTCTGGCATATTACTCTAAATTTATAGTGATAATATGTGAAAATATAGCGGTAGTAATAGATGACTTTTGTGTGAAAGCGAAGCAGAAGCAATAGATTCTTTTTGCAAAGGTAGCTACACAAAATGTAAAATAGCGTCACTGTAATAAGCCTATTCAATTAGATTATGGTAAGTAGCCATAATATTTACTTTCATAGATGTATTTCAACAACATTAAAAGGGACGTGCCATATACGGTACGCCCCTTTTGTCATTAGTGAATATCTCTTTTCTTGAAGCGACCACCTCTAACCTCTGCAATATTACCAATTGCTAGGAATGCATGATCATCAATTTCAGCAACGATTGATTTAAGTTTCGATTCTTCTAATCGAGTAATGACGGTAAAAATAACTTTTTTATCGTTACCCGTATAAGCCCCTTCACCATGAAGGAAAGTTACACCTCGACCAAGTCGGTCCATAATGGTCTGTCCGATTTCATCAATTTCGTCACTAATGATATAAACAGATTTTGATTCCTCCATCCCTTGAATGACGATGTCAATCATTTTATAGGCAATATAGTATGCCAGGATAGAGTACATGGCTTGTTCCCATGTGAACACAAATCCTGCTACCGTAAAGATGAGTACATTGCAGAACATAATAATTTCACCAACGGAAAACGGCGTTTTACTATTAAATAAAATAGCTAAAATTTCTGTCCCATCTAAAGAGCCACCATAACGAATGACGATTCCGACACCAATACCTAAAATCATGCCTCCAAAAACTGTGGCCAATAGTGTGTCTTGAGTAAATGGTTTTATATTATGTAAGAAAAGTGTTGCTAATGAGAGTACTGTAATTCCGAGTCCTGATGAAAGTGCAAAAGTTTTACCAATCTGTTTATAGCCTAAAAAGATAAAAGGTAAGTTTAAAATGAAGATAAAAATACCAAGAGGTAAATTTAATAAATGCGAAGTGATAATGGATACGCCTACGATTCCACCATCCATAATGTTGTTTGGTACTAAAAATAGCTCCAGCCCTAGTGCCATAATGACTGCACCTAATGACACCATAATGGTCCTCATTATAAGTTTACGAACAGTATTTTTGTTTTGGGGCTTTCTTACTTTAGTGGTTATTCCAGAGGTTTGTGAATCATTCAAATTAATCGCTCCAATCAACTAGTATATCTCTTTTCTATTTTATCGGAATATTAAAAAACTAAAAAGTGGTAAGTCTTAAATCATACTAAAAATAAATACAATACTACATTTTTCTCAAACGCTCCAAATTTACAGAAAGAATTCAGTAAATGTCTTTTGTACACCGAAAGCGAAACGTATTGAGTGAAATCTACATCAGATCGCCTTTGAAAAGACACGACTGAAGAGAATATCCGCGCTTACAATTATTTTTATTTATTGCTACAAAAATAGTAATTTTGTAACAAGTAGTAGAGAAATAATACATTTACATTACAAAAAGATGAAAATAATCTAACCGTATTTTCTTTATGGTACAGTATATTGGTGCAAAAAATCCTTGTGGGTAATTAATCCTGCTAAAGGTTAAAGTTGGAAGGAGCTTTACTGATGAGTTCGTCTTGGTCAAGAAAAGAAAAAAATTTTTCTTCAATTAAAAAGATATCCATTATTACAGTGTTAATGACAAGTTTAACGTTTGATGTAGGTTTTGCAAAAGAAAATCATAATGAAGATTTGAATAAAATTTATCACGTTTACGTGGGAAATAAATATATAGGTGCGGTCTCAAATGAGAAAGCTGTTGAAGAAATTATTGCGTCAAAGGAAAAAGGAGCAAGTCAACAATACAAAGAGGTATCGATCGATGCTAGTTCTTCTGTCAAAATAATCCCAGAGAAAGTATTTAGTAATCAAACTAAAGATGTGGAAATTTTGGAGAAATTGGAGCAATCTTTAGTAGTTCAAGCTCCATCATTTACATTATCTGTAGATGGTGAGCCTGTAGTTTCTTTAAAAGATGCAAAAGACTATGAAGATACTATTCGTATGCTAAAACTACAATATGTTTCACAGCAAGAGCTAAATAGTTTATATGTTAACCAACAATCAACGAATATTCCACCATTACAGACTGGTGAAGCGCGCCTTGTAGATGTTTCTTTTAAACAGGAAGTTTCAGGTGCAATACAAAAAGTAGCACCCAATGCTATTGTAACGCCTACGGAAGCCGTGAAATACTTAATGACAGGCTCTCTTGAACAAGAAACATATAAAGTTCAATCAGGTGATGTTTTAGGATCGGTTGCCCAAAAACATGGATTAACAACAACTGAGCTAGTAGCTTTAAATCCTGGTATCACTGTGGATACAGTTTTACAGATTGGACAAGCATTAAACGTAACAGTCGCTAAACCATTTGTAACACTTGAAGTAAAACAGGAGAAGAAAGTTACTGATATTATTCCGTTTAAGAAAATAGTTGAAGAAGATCCGACGATGTATAAAGGTGAGAAAGTGATAAAACAACAAGGTGTTAATGGAAGTAAAGAAACATCTTATTTATTAACGTCTGAAAACGGAACTCGTATATCCAAAGTTGCATTAAAAGAAAATATTATACAACAACCAGTTGATGAAATTGAAGTAGTTGGTACGAAAGTGATTTCTTCCCGTGGTACGGGTGAATTTACATGGCCAACAGTGGGTGGTTATATTTCAAGTGGGATGGGTCAACGTTGGGGGGAGCTCCATCGTGGTATTGATATCGCTCGTCCTAATAATTATAATATTTTAGCTTCAGATAATGGTGTTGTTGTCGCTGCTGGTGTCTCAGGCAGCTACGGTAATCGTATCGTAATTGATCATCATAATGGTTATACAACGCTTTACGGACACCTTTCTTCGATTGAAGTAAAAGTAGGGCAAGTGGTAGAAAAAGGTTCTGTTATAGGTATTATGGGCTCTACTGGAAATTCAACAGGTACACATCTACACTTTGAAGTTGAAAAAAATGGTTCGTTAGAAAATCCATTAACATATGTAGGGCGTTAATCAGTTCGAATAGAAGACAGTCCAAAATAGGGCTGTCTTTTTGTATACGTTGTATTTAAATCTATGTTATTTCCCGAGAAATATTTGTCGAAATATAGTTAAATACAATATCGTATAATGTCTTAGGATTTAGAATAATGCATAGAAGCAAAAAGCATGGTAGAGTTAAGAGTAGTTACTTTAACTTCTTTCAGTAAAATACCCCACCTTTATAGGTGGTGAGTTGAATACGGGGTGAAGTTATTTTTCAACGGGTGTCCGCAGAAATAGAGGAACTTAGGCTAAAAACTTCACGTCCTATGAAAACGCCAAGGAGTGCTTATAGGATATTCGCCTAAAATCATCGATTCCATGCGATAACGGCTAACTGACCTGCATCGTGTCGGCCCTCATGTTGTTGCTGCGCTTCGCTTTCGCACAAAAGACAACTGCAGGCCTAACTACAAAGCTAAATCATAATAGAAAAAATACTCATTGATTAAGAATAGATAAAAAGCGAAAGGGAGAGAAATATATGGACAAAACCATTTTAGTTGTTGACGATGAAAAACCAATCGCAGATATTTTACAGTTTAATTTAATAAAAGAAGGGTACAAAGTTATTTGTGCTTATGATGGAGATGAAGCCCTAGAGAAGGTTGAGGAAGAGCAACCGGATTTAATGCTTTTAGATATAATGTTACCTAAGCGTGATGGAATGGAAGTTTGTAGAGAAATACGAAAAAAATATGATTTTCCAATCATCATGCTAACGGCAAAAGGCTCTGAGATCGATAAAGTATTAGGATTAGAAATGGGCGCAGATGATTATGTGACGAAGCCATTTAGTACACGAGAGCTGATTGCGCGTGTAAAGGCAAACATGCGTCGCTTACAGGTAGTAGCCCCTACTGCTGAAGAGGTCGAGGAAGAATCCAATGAAATTGTAGTTGGCTCTCTTGTTATTCAGCCAGACGCTTACTTAGTATTGAAACGTGATGAAGCAATTGAACTAACGCATAGGGAGTTTGAGTTATTACATTATTTAGGTAAGCATATCGGTCAAGTAATGACGCGTGAACATTTACTGCAAACTGTGTGGGGGTATGACTATTTCGGTGATGTACGAACAGTTGATGTAACAATTCGTCGTCTACGAGAAAAAATAGAGGACAATCCTAGTCATCCTGCTTGGATCGTTACACGCCGTGGTGTAGGTTATTATTTACGAAATCCTGAACAGGAGTAAAAAGGAATGCAGAAAGTAAGCTTCTTTAAATCAATTCATGTCAAGCTAGTACTAATTTACATTTTGCTCATCTTACTTGCATTGCAAATAATAGGAATCTATTTTTCGCAAGAATTAGAGCAAAATTTAAAAAGAAACTTCCGAGACTCCATTTTTCAACGTGTCGATTTGATGGAATATAGCATTCGTGAAGAAATGTTAAAGGAACGCGATGAAAGTAGTATGCCATCTCTTGAAGATAGCCTGAAAACGATAGTTATGGAGTTTTCAACAGGATTGAGGGAAGTTTCTAATGGCGATATTTTAGAGATCCGTGTCATTGACAATAGACAACGTATTCGCGCCACATCTGAGGTGGACAATCAAAGTTTGATTGGACAGCGTTCGAATAATGATCTCGTACGGCGTGCAATCTCTGCAGAAACTTTATTTGAAAACATTAAACTTGATAATAAAACAAGAAATCGAGTGTGGGTATTAGCTTCACCAATTCGAGAGGGTGCAGGTCCTGATGATGAAATCATAGGGGTACTCTACATTGAAGCTAATATTGAATCTGTTTTTGAACAAGTGAATAACATTAACGGTATTTTCCTTGGGGGTACGGCTGTGTCCTTGGTGATTACTATCTTTTTAGGAATTTTAGTGGCACGAACAATTACACAGCCAATTTCAGATATGCGTAAGCAGGCACAGGCTATGGCTAAGGGTAACTATT
The DNA here is from genome assembly GCF_056322905.1 of Lysinibacillus sp. G1-3. NCBI lineage: Bacteria > Bacillati > Bacillota > Bacilli > Caryophanales > Bacillaceae > Lysinibacillus > Lysinibacillus sp. G1-3. Next base: position 150,546 of record NZ_JBWHYQ010000010.1, on the reverse strand, counting down.
CTCGAAAAGTGCGGGTTTATGGTACAGATGAGATAGGACAGCTTGCAATCACCTTCAATCATTTAACGAATCGCTTGCAGGAGGCGCAATCTACTACAGAGGCAGAGCGGCGAAAGCTCGATTCGGTTCTTAGTAATATGACGGATGGTGTTATTGCTACAGATCGAAAAGGGCGTATCATTCTTATTAATGATCCTGCACTAGAACTGCTGCATATTTCAAGAGATATTACATTAGGTCGTCCAATTGCATCTGTTTTAGGTATTGACCAAGAGTATAGTTTTGAGGATTTAATTCATATGAATGATGCGGTGAATCTAAATTTCAGTACAGCAGACGCGCCGTATATTTTACGTGCAAATTTCTCGGTTATTCAAAAAGAAACAGGCTTTATTAATGGGCTTATTACCGTACTGCATGATATTACGGAGCAAGAAAAAATAGAGATGGATCGTAGAGAATTTGTATCGAATGTGTCACACGAATTACGGACACCATTAACGACGATGCGTAGTTATTTAGAGGCGTTAGCTGATGGTGCATGGAAAGATGAAAATATTGCTCCAACATTTTTGAATGTCACACAAACGGAGACAGAGCGTATGATCCGTTTAGTTAATGACTTATTGCAGTTATCGCGAATGGATAGTTCAGATTATGAGTTGAATAAAGACATTGTTCTATTCAATTCATTCTTTAACCGTATTATCGATCGTTTTGAAATGTCTAAGTCAGACAAAGTGAGATTTGAACGTTTATTACCAGAGGCATCTTATTATGTAGAGATTGATACAGATAAGGTGACACAGGTTATCGATAATATCATTTCCAATGCTATTAAGTATTCACCAGATGGAGGTAATATTCGCTTTGGCTTTACAGTGCAAGGAGATATGCTGAAGGTTATGATTTCTGATGATGGTATGGGAATTCCTAAGGAAAATGTGGGACGTATTTTTGACCGTTTCTATCGAGTAGATCGAGCTCGAGCTCGTTCTATGGGAGGAACTGGTCTAGGGCTAGCTATTGCCAGAGAAATGATTGAAGCTCATGACGGTAAAATATGGGCTGAAAGTGAGGAAGGACATGGAACAACAGTGTTCTTCACATTACCACTTAATTTAGATGACTTTGACGAGGCAGGTGAGTGGGAATGAAATATATAGAACCAGTTAAATCAGTTGTATTATTTCTACTCGTTGTGCTAAGTGTAGCTTTAACTTTTATGATTTGGACATACACGCCAGATTATAAATATATTGAAAAGACCGAGGGCAAAGAAATCCTGATTGGACCACAAAAAAAAGTGGCAGATGTCATTCGTCCATATAAAGCTATTTATCGTTTTGATAAGGAATTTACCGGAACGGTTTCTAATGGCGTCATGGAAGATATTATGAAAACATTTGAAGGATGGAATGTTCTAGATTTAATGGCTGTAAACAATAATCTTACGGCCGGCTCTGTAAACGAGATGATTCGTACTAATAATTGTATGACTGTCTTTTTTACTGGTGAGATTCCTTACTCTGCCTTTAATACAATTTTTCAATTTGCTGATAAGGAGCTACCTGAAACAACCTTTAATCGTATGATTATAGATTGGAGTACTTATAGTAACAAAGAGTTACAGGTGTTTTTCATTAGTGGCAATAATGAATCATTGATGCGTTCGCATGTAAGTTTAGAAAATGCTAATCAGTTTGTACGAAATATTATTGAGCCAGCGAAAACATATGGCACTTTTACAGAGGTGGAGCGAGAGGGCTTTACCTCACTATATATTGCAAATGATAAAGTTGAATCAGCAAAGTATACGTATTTTATTGAAGAGAAACCTGAATTATTTAAAGATGTATTATTTACAAATCTAAAAAATGTCCGGCGCACTGATGAAAGTGCAACTACTGAAAGATATCAAGATGGAATGTCAAAGATGGTGCTTGATTCAAAATTGAAATCATTGACCTATGCAAATCCAGCTGCAGAAAGTAGTTTAAGAATAGAACCTTCCAAGCTCTTGAAAGATAGTTTTGAATTTATCAATGAACACGGAGGCTTTACAGATGATTATCGCTTAGTATCAACAAGTACAAGCAATAACCAATTAGATTATCAGTTATATATACATGGATTACCGATTTATAGTGATCAGGCTATAAATAGAATTTCAACCGTTTGGGGAGATAATCGTATTTTCGTCTACAAACGTCCATACTTTTCTTTTGAGAAAGAGATTTCACCCGAAAGAGAGATGAAAGAACTCCCGTCAGGAACGGAAGTCGTTGAAAAAATTAAAAAGCTAAATAACATTGCTTTATCAGATATAGATGATATTGTTGTGGGGTTCTATTTGACTTATGATCAAAGTACAATTGTGACATTAGAGCCGTGCTGGTTTGTCATTCGTAATGGTGTATCCACGAGACTGACGCCTGAAGTAGTAGGGGGTGTCAAAAATGGATTGGAATAGAACAAAATCTATTTTTATATTCGTTTTTTTAATCTTAAATATCTTCTTATATTGGTTGTATTTAGAGCGTTATAATGAAGCACAGAGCGTAGAAATACTAGGTGAAAAAACAATAGAAGCCCGTTTGAAAGATGATAATATTACGTATGGACCACTGCCTAATGGTAACGAGTTTGCTTCTTATCTTACAGGCGAAGTGCATGTTTTTAAAAATACTGCTCCTGATAATAATCAGAGAGTGAGTTTCATGGATGACAAACATACACAAATAAGTGCTATTTTTATCAACCCTGTGAAATTACGAAATATTAATGATGATGCCAGTTTTATCGATTTTGTCCACACAAACGTTAAAGATGGAGATTCTTATGCATTATGGGAGGTAGACCGTGAGGAACGGGTCGCAGTCTTCTTCCAGAAGAAAAATAATCGAATGTTCTATTACAATGATAGTGCCGTATTAAAAGTACACTGGAATATGGATGACGAAGTGGTAGAGTATGAGCAGACAATGATCGACAATTTCCAAGAGATGGATCAACAGGAAACTGTTATTCCACCACTTCAAATTTTCCAAACACTTTATAATAAAACGCTATTAAAGCCAGACTCAAGTATTTCGCAAGTAAAGTTAGGTTACTCGACATTTAGTAAATTAGATAAAACGCAAGTGTTGATACCAACATGGGAAGTACAAGTGAAATTATCGGACGGAGAAAAAGAAGAGTACTTCGTTGATGCTATTGATGGAAAAATTATCGAAATTCAAGGAGATAAGCAACAAGGTGAAGAGGAAGACTGGGGAGTTGAATGATGCGATTTAGTGTTTTAGCAAGTGGCAGTACAGGAAATTCGATTTATGTAGAAAATGAAGATCATGCATTTATTGTCGATGCTGGTCTAAGTGGCAAAAAGATGGAGCAACTATTTACAAAAATCGACCGTAATATGAAACAACTAAGTGGCATTTTCGTTACACATGAGCATAGTGATCATATTAAAGGAATAGGTGTATTGGCACGAAAATATAATGTACCTATTTATGCAAACAACAAAACATGGCAAGCAATGGACGGGCTAGTTGGTGATATACCTTTAGAGCAACGTTTTGAATTTGAAATGGATACTGTAAAGCATTTTGGTTCATTAGCTGTTGAATCTTTTGCTGTATCACATGATGCAGCAGATCCAATGTTCTATAGTTTTCATGAAAACGGGCGTAAGCTTGTTGTTATTACGGATACAGGTTATGTTAGCGACCGTATGAAGGGTATCATTCGAGGTGCTGATTCCTTTGTATTTGAAAGTAACCACGATGTAAATATGCTGCAAATGGGGCGCTATCCATGGTCTATCAAACGTCGTATTTTAAGTGATGTAGGGCACGTTTCAAATGAGGATGCAGCTATAGCAATGAGTGAAGTAGTATTTGAAAAACCGACAAATATTTATTTATCACATTTAAGTAAAGATAATAATATGAAAGAGCTTGCGCGCATGAGTGTCACACAAACTTTGCAATCCTGCGGCATTATTGCCGGAGAGTATTTAAACTTATTTGATACAGATGCAGAAGAGCCGACAAAATTAGTTACTGTGTAACTTTTTTCAGCAAATGTTTTATATAACGTAAGTGAAACGGCAGTTAGAAATGTTTTATGTAACGTTAGCTACATTTGCTTTTGGCTTAATGTGAGTTAATCATATCGAATTATACAATAAAAAAATGAAGCTTTAATGAGGCTGTTCAATCACATTTTATAGAAAATGCATTGAACAGCCATTTTTATGTCCATTTTATTTATTTTTCATCTGATTTTAATGTTTGAATCGTAATATTAAGGTAACAACTAACAAATACTAATAAGAGGAAGGACGAGGAGAATGAGCTATTTTCAAGATGATGATAAAAACAATGATTTTCTAAAAAATGATGATATACAGAAATCACCTCTTCAGGAGCGACTCGAACAAGAGGAGCGAGAAACGCAAGAGAAGCGTCATAAAAAGAAAGGCGGTGGCGGAGGTAAGGGTGGTTATTTATTTACTGGTCTTATCGGTGTCATCATAGGCGCTTTACTCGTTTGGCTCATGATGCCTGGTCTTGTCAATCAAATGCCAGGTACAACGACAAGCAGCACAGGTAAAAATGAAACAACCATTAATCAAGTTGCAACAGAAGTGACTACTGATGTTACGAAAGCAGTAGATAAGGCTTCAGATGCTGTTGTAGGAATCACAAATATTCAAGAAGTATCAAGTGGCGGATTCTGGAGTCCGCAACCTGCAATAGATCAGCCTGCAGGAAGCGGTTCAGGTGTTATTTACAAAGTTCAAGGTGATAGAGCTTTTATCGTGACAAATAACCATGTTATTGAAGGTGCAAAACAGTTAGAAGTAACAATGCCAGATGGAACGAAAGAAAGAGCACAATTAGTTGGTTACGATGTTTGGACAGACTTAGCGGTTATTTCAATCAGCTCTAAAGATGTTAAGACAGTAGCGACATTTGGTAACTCAGATGTATTAAAGCAAGGTGAGACAGTAATTGCGATTGGTAACCCACTTGGCTTAGAATTCTATGGCTCTGTTACTACAGGTGTTGTTTCTGGTAAGGATCGTTCTGTACCAGTTGACATGAACAATGATGGTTCAGTAGATTGGCAGCAAGAAGTATTACAAACAGACGCAGCTATCAATCCTGGTAATAGTGGTGGTGCACTTGTTAACCTTGCTGGTGAATTAGTCGGCATTAACTCCATGAAAATTTCGGAATCCTCTGTTGAAGGTTTAGGCTTCTCCATTCCGATTAATTCAGCAATGCCAATTATCGAGGAGTTAGAGAAAAATGGTGAAATGAAACGTCCAACAATGGGTGTTTCTTTAGTAGACTTAACGGATGTTCCGTCATACATCCAACAACAAACATTAAAATTGCCAAATGATTTAACAACAGGTGTTGTAATTAAAGATGTTGTGCCGAACTCTCCAGCTTCAAAAGCAGGCGTTCAACAATACGATGTAATTGTTGAAATGGATGGCAAAAAAATTGAAACAGGAATCGATTTACGCAAACATTTATATAATGACAAAAAAATTGGTGATACATTAACGATGAAAGTATACCGCCAAGGTAAATTAGTGGATCTATCATTAACATTAACAAATGGCGATTCATTGTAAATTAAAAATCAGTGGGGATTATATAATCTCCACTGATTTTTTGTTGAATTATTAAGAATGATTTAGAAAATATTGTGGATAACTAGAAAATTGTGAATAATAACATTAACATAGCGAGTGGCGGTATGAAGCCTATTCTTCCATACTTGCCTGTCCTTTGTTACAATAGATTGTGGATAACATAGACCGAATTGTGAATAAGTTTGTGGAAATTTCGGAAAATAAGAAGAGGTGTAAAAATGGAAAAATACAGCTGTGAAAACCATATAGAACACGCTTTAGACATGTTTGTGGCAGAGCAAAAAGAGTTCCCGATTATGGATAAAATCGAAGAGGATAAAAAGTTATCCACAAAATGTAGCTACTGTGAACAACCAGCAGAATATCTTGTATCAAGTAAATAACTTTACACAAGATATAGGAATGGCTTGTGGATATGTTGATAACTTTTGTGGATAATTTGTTTGTAAATGAAATGTAAAGGTGGATAACGTGTGAATATAACGATTGTATCAGTCGGAAAACTAAAAGAAAAGTACTTAAAAATGGGCATAGATGAATACGTAAAACGTCTCGGTGGCTACGCAAAAATGGATATAATCGAAGTACCAGATGAAAAAGCACCCGAACAGCTAAGCGAAGCAGAAATGGAAATCGTCAAGAAAAAGGAGGGTGAACGTATTCTATCTAAAATCGGCCCAGATACATACGTTATCGCCTTAGCCATTAACGGCAAAATGAAAACCTCAGAACAAATGGCGGCAGATCTTGAATCTCTAATGACCTACGGCAAAAGTAAAATTGCGTTCGTCATCGGTGGTTCCCTTGGATTACATGATGATGTGTTGAAACGAGCTGATGAGCAACAATCCTTCGGAAAGATGACATTACCACATCAGCTAATGAAACTTGTTTTGGTGGAGCAAGTTTATAGGAGTTTTAGAATTATGAAGGGTGAACCGTATCATAAGTAAGTGAGGTTATCTACTTTACTGACGATTAATTGTTACTAAAGATGATATAGCTGTGAGATGACAGCCTAGCTAAGAGATTAGTTGGGCTGTTTTTATTTTCTTGTGCTACGTATATATAGATTTTGGAAAATGTTTCATCGTTTGCTAATATATAAGATGGCAGAAAGTTCTTCAATGAGAGAATGGTGTAACTTCGGATTCAGTTTTTGGACTGATTGGTGACTCAATTCAAGAATAAAAAAACGCACTTAGTTAGAACAGTTACGGAGAACAGTATCATAAGTAAGTGAAAGTTACCTCAGTTTGAGAGTTAAACATTTTATTTTTGAAATGTAAGGGGGGCTAACATAGAGTAACGCTGTGTGTTGGCCTCCTTTTTGTGTATTTATTCTTTTGATTTGGGTGGTAGTTACTGTTTTTTAAGTAAAACTAGTACCCTTTTTCAAAAAAATGTATAATATGCTGATGTATATGTAAGGGGGAATAAAAAATGGATTTTTGTGTTCACTGTGGTTATCAAAATGCAGAAGAAACTAATTTCTGTGAGAACTGTGGTAAACCTATTAATTCGGTAAGGGAAACAAAATCTGAATCGAATAATTCTGTAGGACCTCAGTATTCTAAACAAAATGGAAAGAAGAAGCCTATGTCGAGGAAGAGTAAGTTTACAATCATAGGTATTGCAGTAATAATCGGATTAGTTGTAATCGCAAATATTGCTATTACAAAAATGTTAGATCCGATGAAGCAGATTGAAGCGATGGATTCCGCATTGAAACAAGAAGATTATCAAGCGTTTTTAGAAGAATTCCAAATTCCTAAAGATTTGATTTATGATGCTGAAAGTTTTTCTTTGTATGTAAAGGAAAATGGGTGGAGCGCAATTCGTGATAATTTAATAGAGGAAGTAAATTCTTTAGAAAATGGTGAATTTGCAGATCCCATTAGTGATAGTCATGGTACAGATTTGATAACGGTTCTACAAAAGGATGTCTTGTTTGGGCTCTTTAAAAAGGTAGAATTCAAATTGGTGCCAATAGAAGTCTACACTGAAGCGCCATTAAAGGATATAGAAATTATGATTAATAATCATAAAGTTAAAACGGATAACGAAGGCACACAATTATTGGGGCAGTATTTGCCTGGTGTTTATGCCTGGAGTTATACGTATGATGGCCAGTGGGCTAACTTGGAGAATAGCGGCGAACTGACAATCCGAGGAAATGGATCTAATAAGCTAAAAATTGATATTGATTGGGATATGACATCTTTAGAATTAGATTCTGACATAGAAGATGCAATCGTTTATGTAAATGGGAAATCCACTAAATTGACTGTTTCAGAAATAGGGGAAATGTACCCTCTTTCAGCTAACGATATTATAAAGATTTATGCTGTTGCCAAAAACTCAAAAGGTCAAGATGTTCAATCAAATATTATTACTTCAGATGCCCGATATGCTTACTTTGAATTTCCAGAAGATACAAATCAACCTACCTTTGAAGAAGAACAAGAAAAAGTTACAAATGGAAGTCAAAAAGATGAGTACATACAGAAGCTAGATTCGATTGATGCTGGTTTAGCAGATCTGGAGCATTTGTATACTAATAAAGATAATACAGAAATTTTAAAAGCAGAAAAAGAAACATATAATAGATGGGATAATATCTTAAACGAAATCTATGCTTTGTTAAAACAGCAACTTTCTAGTGGTGACATGCAGAGTTTAAAAGAAGTACAAATAGAGTGGATTAAAGACAAAGAGAGTTCTGCCAAAAATGCGGCTTCAAAGTATGCTGAAGATGAAATGAAAGAAATTACAAAGTATAAAATTGAAGCTCAATATACGAAAGAAAGATGTTATGAGCTAGTAAAAAATTATATGAAATAAACAAGTGAAAAAGAGAGTTTTAAAATCTATTACACAAGATATCTACATAAAAAAAACTAAAAAATTCTCTAAATAATTGAGTGTGCTCTTTAAAAAGAAAACCCCAAGAATGCTGTGAAATCAACATTCTTGGGGTTTTTTATTTCGGTGTGTATCTACTCTAAAAAGAATGTCCTAGCCAATCCCTTTGCGTTTATACACTGTTGTAAGAGCTATCGGAATTAGCTCTATCTGTTCGGATTTTTACCAGATGGAAACTCGCTCTTCCGGAGCTATATACATGCCATCTCCAGGCTTAATTCCATAGGTATCATAGAATTGTTGGAAGTTCACAATCGTGCGATTTACCCGGATTTTATTGGCTGAATGTACATCATTTTTGCTCAGCATTGCTGCAAATTCTTTTGTAGTTGTGAATTTCCATACTTCTGCATTGCTTTCGAAATACGCTTTATAATCCGGACTACTCATTTGGGATACAACTTGCAATGAAGCTGCCATTCCACCTAAATCAGCGACATTTTCGCTTAGTGTAAGCTGACCGTCGCTCAATACACCGGGAATAATCTCAATTCCATTATAGAACTCAATCAGTTTCTGGTTTTTCTCTTTGAATTTCTTAAAGTCCTCTTCTGTCCACCAGTTATTTGCATTTCCGTTTTCGTCGTATGCAGATCCGTTGTTATCAAATGCATGGCTGATCTCATGGCCAATGACCATGCCAATGGCACCATAGTTTGCTTCAGGTTTAGCGTTAATATCATAGAAAGGCGCTTGGAGAATACCAGCAGGGAATGTAATTTCATTATTAAAAGGATTGTAGAAGGCGTTTACAGTATATACGCTCGTGCCCCATTTTGTTCTGTCCACTGGTTTTCCTAGCTTGGCTTTCATGTCATCAATGTATGCTTTGTTTACTGTGACAGTATTAGAGAGCAGTGAACCGCCTTCGTCATATGTCTTGATAGCTACTTTATCTAACGTCGTATCCCATTTATCTGGGTAACCGATCTTAACAATCATCGTCTCCAGCTTTTTAATTGCTTTAGCTTTTGTTGTCTCTGACATCCAATCAAGAGATTTAATTCTTTCCTCATAAGTAGCAATTAACTTCTCTACCATTTGCTCAACATCTTTTTTAGCTTCTGGTGAAAAGTGTTTCTCGGCAAACATTTGCTCCAAATATCCGCCCATTGTGCCAGTTGTCTTGGCTACAGCGATTTCTTTAGCTGTTTTCTCACCTGTAACGCCGAATAACGTTGCGTCAAACTCAATAGCAGCATCTCTGAATTCATCTGACAACGAACCGCTTGTTGCTATAATCAATTGCACTTTGGCGTAAGCTTTAAGTACGTTAAGATTAGTCTCAGTCAAGAAATCCGTGCCTTTTTGCGCCAGCTTCACATCGGTTACGATCACTTTATCAGCACTGTCGATTTTCATCGATTTCAAGACTTGTTTCATATCTACTGTTTTGAACATGTCATCGAATTGTTCGATTGTATACGGATTATAGTATTTATTGACGTCGCTTTGTTCATGAGGCTCAAGTGATACGGAAGCTAAGCTTTTCTCCATATCATATATTTTTTCGGCGAGTGCATTTGCAGCAGACTTTTCCTCGCCAGATGCCACAAGAAGTTTAGTCATATATTGAACATAGGCTTTTTTCGCTTTCGCGTCTTCTGTTACAAAGCTGTTCTTATCCAGAACAGAAGTTAATCCAGAGTAATACAATGCATTTTCACTGCTGTTCTTTGCATCGTTCATGATTGAAAAGCTAAATAATGAGGTTAGACCCAATTCTTTCTCCAGGATAAGATCTGCTTGAACGAGTTCATCAAGCGTTTTTGCCCCGTCAATTGCCTTTACATATTTTTGGATGGGCTCCATCCCTTGTTTATTTCTACTTTTTGAATCCAACGCTGTCGAATAGAAATCGGCAATTTTTTGTTCTTTTGTTCCTTCTGCGAACTGTTTGCCAGCGAGTTCATCTATTATTTTTTCTATTTTATCGTTATTTTGCTTGTGCAGCTCGGAAAATACGCCGTCCATGATTTCTCCTGCTGGAATTGCCGATTTATTTAACCATTCTTTATTGATTGCTTCATAAAAATCGTCATTTAAATGGGAGCCTTTAAGCGACCAAATTCTAGAAATTATATTTTGAAGCTCATCGATCGTAATAGTGTCAGTTGCGCCTAATGTGCCGTCAGGGTTGCCCGCCAGTACGCCTGCTTTTGCCAGTTTATCGATATCTTTCTTAGCCCAAGCCGGTACATCGGAGAACTCGACGCCGAATGTTCCACTGCGCAAATCATTTCCGACAGGCTTTGGCAATTTGCCGAATGCTCTGCTCAACATGACTAAAGCTTCAACCTTCTTAGCTGGCTCATTCTCTCTTAAATCGCCGTTTTTAGAGCCTTGCATAATGGCTTCTTTATTAATTCCTTGTTGATAAGCGTCTGCTGCCATCAACAAGGCTTTTACAATCTCTCCTCTTGTCGCTGATGGCGACTTTTCATCGGCATACACCGATACGCTAACGGATAGGACCATTATTATGGTCATGAGTAAGGATAAAACCTTCTTTTTCATCTTCGTGCTCCTCTAAATTGTAGTTGTATAAATAAAGATAAATGGGGATAATTTAGAATTTTCTCCATTTGTATTCCATTGTAGTTTATTTATTTCAGTTTGAAAATATGTAAGGAGTTTTTTTAAATTTCAAGAGAGCATAATTTATTCAATTTTGGCTGATAGAGCTTTTAAAATTTAAAAAGGATTTAATTTCGTTATTGCTTTTATTATATTCTGGAGTAACTTGTGTCATACAACTTGTGCGGGAAGTTTAGTTTTCAAAAAGGCGTGAAGGTTGATTACTTTAGGAAAGTAGACGAAGCACCTACTTATGATACGGTGAACTGTATCATAAGTAAGATTATTAAAAAGACCACCTATAACGTTGATATAACAATGTTTTAGGCGGTTTTATTAACTCTAAATTAAATTTATGATAAGCTAGAAAAAGGGAATTAAGGATAAATGAGCATGGGAAAACTCTGGATGTTTGTTGCTCTAGCAGTAATTTATATAATTCGCATTGTTCTTGGTTTCTTATCGGGTGTATATCTTTTGGATGGTACAACAGCTTTAGATACAGAGAAAATCGACAACAACATGTTTAATGAACTATATGAACATGAAGAACGTCACCGTTCATTCTTTGTAAATATAAAAGTTAATGAACCGCGCTTAGACAATTTACAAAAACGTATTATAAGTAAGTGTGGTTTTTATCGGAGGGTTAACAATGAAAAAAGCAGAAGTGATGGACAAGTATTTGGACTCTTATGGTAAAAGAATTAGTAGTTCTGAGATTTGTCATGTTGTAGATTTAGTTTTCAAGATTAATTTAGATGAGACACCTATTTTATCAAAAGAGAAGGAAGAGGTAGATGAGATTTCTTCATTAACAGGGAGAGAGGTAATAGATTCCTATCTAAATCAATTTGACAGGGACATAACAGGGGCAGAAATTCGAAAAATAATAAATGAAATTTTTGGTGTTAATTTAGAAGCGATATCTTCATTAGAAGGAGCAAGAATTTCTTTATATTCAAAAGGTCAGTGGATTGTTCAACATGAAAAAGACTTATTTGTAGTATATACTGGAGCAAGTGATGTTGACGTAAAGGTCTTTCCTACAAATTATTTCACTGAACAAACTGGGTTAGTAACATTACCTTCTGATTTACAACATGCTCTAACGAGTATAGGGTATCACTTCGATGAAAAAATCGATAGTTACTATTTCTCAAATCCAACAGGTGAGGCTGTTCCAGATGCATTTAAAGGAAAAACAATAGGCGCTATACTTGGTGTCATCCAACATTCATTCTCAAATTTATAAACAAACGAATACATAAATAAGTAAGTAATTGGAGATAGAAAATCTCTGTAAGAAAAAAAGTCATATAGGGGAATATGATTCCCAATCTATATGACTTTTCATATTGTTTAAAACCTCTTACTTTCCAAAGGAAGATAAAAATTTAACTCGATCTCCCATAGGAGGCGTGTTATTATCTGTTAAAACTACTTCCAAGACTGCTGGTCCATTTAAATTCATTAAGTTATTTATCGTATCTTGGTTAATATCTTCTAGTTCCGTTACTTGGAAATTTGGAATGTCCATAGCTGAAGCCAATGCACTAATACTAATTGGATTTTGCTCAAAAGATGGGTGAGTACGGTGGAACTGTAGAGCATGTCCATGGTATACCATTCCTAAGCGAGCATTATTCATAACAATAAACAAGATCGGTAGATTATATTCTTTTGCTGTTAATATTTCCATTCCATGCATGAAAAAGCAACCATCACCTGTGATACATACAACAGGGCGTTCAGGTTCAGCTAACTTTGAGCCAATGGCAGATCCAATTCCACTTCCCATTGCGCCAAAATGAACATTAATATCATAAGTATCATTATCTAAAACCTTCATGTGATGAATGACATAGGACATAAATTCACCAATATCAATTGTATATCTAGTGGAGGATGGTAAATGTTTTTGAATACTTAATAGAACGTTTTTCGTATTATATTCTTCCATATCTCCAAGAGGCTCTTTATTTTCTTTACCCTCAAGAGCAGTTTCTTTTGTTGTATGCCCTTTAGTTCTTAACTCTTCTATAAGTAATAGTAAACTTAAATTGATATCACCTAGCACAGGTAAATCAATCTCATATTTTCGATTGAACACCGATTGATCATAGTCCATTTGTATAGAAAAACGGTTTTTCGTAAGATTTAAGTTGTAGTTATTTGTAGCTGTTTCTCCTAAACTTGAACCCACGATTAACAATACTTGTCCATCGCCATCAGCTATTAATTCTGAGGCAGCCTCGTGGCCAGCAAAGCCGAAAACGCCAACTAGAAGAGGATGATTCTCTGGAATGTATCCTTTTGCTTGCGGTGTTGTTAGAATAGGCCAATTTAGAATTTCTGCTAACTCTAGTAATTGCTCAACTGAATTTCTTACGCCTTGTCCTACTAAAATGTATCCGTTCTTTCTCTTTATTAGCTCTTCAGCTACATTTTTAATAGTATCCATAGCAGGAACTATTGCTGTTCTTTTTGGTGGAGCTGGTATTTCTATGTTTTGCACTATTTCGTGTTGAACATCTATTGGTATAGCAATATGTACTGGACCAGGCACTCCGGATATAGCGATTTCGGAGGCTTTTACTACTTCTTTCAGTAAATCCTTTGATTCTTTAACTGTTACACTGTATTTAGTAACTGGTTGAAAGATCGGCTGAGCATCCAACTCTTGCGAAGCATTTAAGCCGATTGTGCTAACTGGAACAGCACCGGTTAAAAATAAAACCGGTAAATGCTCGCGCATAGCATTTGCAGCACCTGTTACTAGGTTTGTCCCACCAGGTCCACTACAACCAATACATACGCTCATCTGGTTTGTATATTTTGCGTAAGCTGCGGCCATATATGAAGCAGCGCCTTCATGTTTCGTTACAATCGGTGTTAAGTCTTTCATATCATACAGTTCATCAAAAAATGCATTGACTGAACCTGCTGGAATACCAAAAATATATTGAACACCGTTACCTTTTAAATATTCTAAGACCGTACGAGCTGCTTTCATTATAAATCTCCCTTTTTTTATAAAATAGAACGTTAAGTTAATAGAAATATTTTTTCACAATATCTTCAGCCTTCATGGGCTTACTAAATAAATAACCTTGCATTAAATAACAATTTTGTCTCAATAAAAAATCGGCCTGTTCTTTTGTTTCAACCCCTTCAGCAATAACTTCAAGCTTTAAATTTTGAGCGAGGGTAATAATTGTATTTGTAATCGCCGCTGCATCATCCGTTAACATCTCTTGTACAAAGGATTTATCAATTTTTAATGTGGAAATCGGCAGATTTTTCAAATAACCTAAAGATGAATATCCGGTACCAAAATCATCAATGGCTAAATTTACCCCAAGTCCCTTTAATTGTATCATTGTTTTTAATGTTAATTCTGTATTTTTGACAATTAGATTTTCAGTAAGTTCTAATTGTAAATACTCAGGTGACAAGTCTGTTTCCTGTAGGACATTTTCTACAATAGAAAATAAATTACTCTGTTCGAATTGATGGACGGATAAATTTACAGACATACTAATGAAAGGCCAACCTTGGTTATGCCATTCTTTCAATTGCTTGCAAGCTTCTTTAAGAACCCACTCACCTATAGGGACAATTAAACCGGTTTCTTCAGCAAGTGGAATAAACTTATCTGGTGTGATCATTCCGTGTTCTCGATGATTCCATCTTAATAAAGCTTCAACGCCCTTAATTTTGTTTGTTTTATAGTTTATTTGTGGCTGATAGAAGATAATAAGTTCATCTCGCTCTAACGCTTTATATAAATCATTTTCAAGCTTGATACTTTCAAAAGTTCTCGTATCCATTCCTTCGCTAAAGAAATGGTAGCTAGTACCTGGTGTTTCTTTTGATTTGTACATAGCTGTGTCTGCATTTTTGATTAACGTATCTGTCGTATCCCCATTATCAGGAAACAGGCTTATACCAATACTTGTTTTAATGTATATTTCATTGTCTATTAAGTTGAAAGGATTAGAGAAAGAAGCATTAATACTATTAATAACCTTCAAAATGTCATTTTCACATTTAATATTAGGCAAATAAATTGTAAATTCATCCCCTCCTTGGCGTGATACAGTTGCATCTTCTGGGACGCAAGTACTTAAACGTTTGGCAACCTCTTGAAGTAATAGATCACCATAGCTATGTCCAAGCGAATCATTTACTAACTTAAAACGGTCTAAATCCAAATAGAGAACTGCTAATTTTTCTCCGTTCGCTTTTGCATACTTCAGCCCTTGAGTTAGTCTGTCTATTAAAAGAATTCTATTCGGTAAATTCGTTAAACTATCAAAATAAGCGTGGTATTTAATCTTTTCTTCTAGTTGCTTTCTTTGAGTTATATCTTTAAATGTGACAACTTCTCCTACAATATTGTCTCCTTCTTTTATTAAGGAGGTTACATATTCTACGGGAAAGTTGGAGTTGTCTTTTCTAAAAAACACCTTGTAGCTGTTGAAATTATTATTTAAAAGGGATGAAATAATAATTTTGTCTTCCGTTTCATTACCACTCATAATAATATCGACGGATTTTCCGATTAATTCTCGCTCTGTTTCATAACCTAACATGAGTGCACCAGCTGGATTGCAGAATGTAATGTTTCGATCAAGATCTAATCCAAAGATACCTTCACCTGCAGAGTTGAGAATTAACTCTTTTTCACGGCTAAGCTGCTGTAACTCCGCTACAACTTTTTCAAGCTCTTTATTTTTGACTATTACTTCTGAGGTTCTCTCCTCAATAATGATTTCTTGCTTTTCCATATATATAAGGTTTGATAATGCAGATGCTGTAGTGTCAACAATGGATTGAGCTAGCTGTAATTGAGTTTCTGAATAGAAAAATGCTTTTTCTTCAAGATTAACAATAGATATTTGCCCTAAAATTTCACCCATTGAAACTAGAGGAAACATAACTAAACCGTTTATGCCGAAATTACGACAAACTTCATGATTAGGTCTTTCATCCTCAAATACATTTGAAATAAGAATGGCTTTTTTTGTTTCAAAAACCTCCTGCATTACAGCATCATTGCTTTGATCAATTTTAAATTTGTTATGTGTCTTTAGCCAATTCTCTTCTGTCCAATCACTTTCCTTACTTAACTTAGCCGGTTTCACTCTTTTTTCTGCTAAAGGATCTAAAAGGTGAATCCCTATATTTTTATTATCTAAAAATTTCTCTAAGTAGAAAAAGCATTTATCAAGGCTTTCTTGTAGTGAGGAGCACATTGATAAGTCACGTGTAACATCAAGCAGCAACTGCTTTTCGTTAATAAGGCGTTCTTTATAAGTTAAGTTGTTTGCATTTTGAATAGCAACAGCAGCCATATTCACATATGCCTCGACCGTTTGAATTTCTTCGTCTGTTAAGTTCATTGGAATTCCATAATCAAATAAAAAAACAAGGCCAAATAACTCTTGTTCAAAGGAGATGGGAAGAACTAATAAAGATTTAATATGGAACCCCTCAACTGCTCTGGGATCAGGTCGACTATCCTTCGAAGTATCAGGAATATAGATGGTTTTCTTTGTTTCAATTACTTCTTTTGCTAGTAAATCTATTTCGGTATCAATTATATGCATATTCAAAGTCCAGCCATTAATAACTGCTGGTTTTCCTACATATCCTCTGAATGTACCATCTTTTTGTGGTAAATAAATGCCCACAGAATCACATGTGACGATTTCTTCAGAAATTGCTATTGTTACCTGCTCTAATACTTCACGTAAATCTAGCTTCATATTAATCATTTTTGTTATATTAGCCAGTCGAGAATACCTCGTTTGTTCCATAGACATATATATGAACCCCCATTTTTATCCTTATCTTGTATAAATTTTTATTAAATTATTTCTTAATTCGTATCGAATGTCCCAGTCTTTTCATTTTACAGTAGTGATAAACAGGTAGGTAAGAAAATATAAAAATTAGTAAAAAAATCTTAAGAGCATTATGTCTTTTTACTAGTAGCCTTTTTATATAGGACTACAATCATTCTTTAGGTGAAGTATTCCTTGTATTTCAAGTAGCGAAAGTAAATTTAAATATATCAAACAGTGGTAATTTCTTGGGCGACTTTTTGTTGTAGGTCTAAAGGAGGGAGATAATTAGTATTCAATAGAAAATATTGACATTTATTTTTCAGATAACTAAACTTAATTGGAAATAGAGCTGGGGAGGGACTGCCAGTGGAATTCATTAAATTAAATTGTCCGAATTGTAATGGGAAAATTGAATATAAAGAGGAACAATCATTCAAATGTCCTTTTTGTGAAACCGAGATAATGTTGAAAGAGAATAAAGTTTATTATGTTGATCAGACGATTAATAATTATTATGGTACAACTTCTGCCAATAAAGCTACACGTCCAAAAACGAATTTAAAAGCTCTTTTAATGGTACCGATTATAATCCTTTGTGCATTCCTTGGCTATTTCCTCTTAAGTAGCAATCAAACAGAAAATGGTAACCGTGAGAAAATATCTGTTCGAAAAATGCCTGAAAGCGAAGTACTTTTACTCTTTTTAAAAGATATTTTTGATAAAGGTGAAGCTTTGCCAACTAAAGAAGAAATCGCAAGTATCCGTTATTTGGCAGCCTATCATTCTGAAGATCAGTGGCATTTTGATTACAGTCTTGATGATCCATTTACAAATAAGCAAGCCAAAATTTCTAACTATATCATTATGGATAAGTTATTAAATACACAAAAAATCGAACAAAAAGATTTTGAAGCCTTTACTGGTCTGACGGTATTGAATTTGATGGGCGATTATGAAATATCACAAAGTGGAAATGTAAGCTTCCGCCATCTGGAAGGTTTAAAAAGCTATACAGGTAGTTTTAATGAATCATTTAGTAAAATTGCTGAATATTTTAGTGATAAGTCTAATGTTGTAGAGCTTTCTATCCAAATTCGAAGTAATGATGAACTTGCTTTATTATTAGAGTTCCCCAATCTTCAATCACTTGAAATTTCGTACTACACTGAGACGGTTACAGACTTCCCTCTGCTGAATCAACTGCCATTAAAGTCATTGACCTTAATGTCTGCCAATGATTTGAAATGGTTGTCTTCATTAACAGATTTAGAGTCGCTAACAATAGATCTAAGTGAAGCGACAGATTTTAGCTCATTCTATTCACTGAATCAATTACAAGAATTGAAGCTTACAGCGGTACGAAATTTAAAAACGCTTGATTTTATACAAAACATGCCCAACCTGCAGTCGCTTGATCTTGAAAATATGGATATTACAAATGTAGAACGCCTTAGAAATAAGTCTTCATTGACAAAATTGCGTTTAGCTTCACGTTTTAAATTAGAAGTGCATGATATTGTAAACAGCCTGACTTCTCTGACCGATTTATCGATAACTGGTTATCATGGTGAAATATCGTCGATTGTAGCACCTCATTTAAAAAAAGCAGAATTAACAAGTTCTTTGCTCCCAAAGCTAGAGGCACCTGTTTTAAAATATTTGACTGTTGAAATAAGTGGAGCGCAGTCGTATTTGAATGGAGAAGAATTACTAAAATACCCGCAGCTAGAACAACTTACAGCAATGGAGGGAAGTGATTTCATAGGCATCGCTTCTTTAAATCGACTCCCAAATCTGCAAACAATAAATTTAAATGAGACAACTTTTTATGAAGAGACGAGTGAGTTATTCAATTTACAGCATGTAAAAAGGTTAAATTGTAATGAGTGTAAGTTTCAAATTGATAGTCAAAGTTCGTTTAACAACAACAACCTGGAGCATTTAACTTTGAATGATGCATCTTTTCAAATAGACAATGGTGACTGGGTGAACGAAGTTGATAAGGTTATGCCTTACTTCGCTGGCTTTTCAGCTCTGCATTCATTCACTTTACAAGATAGTTCACTACAATCATTAAGTTTTATGGAAAAGTGGCAACAAATTGAGGAGCTTCATTTAGAAAATAATGCCATTTCAAATGTAGAGCCTTTGGTGAATTTGCCTAATTTGAAAAAGCTATATATTTTAGGGAATCAGGTGCAAAATACTTCTGTTCTAGACAAAGGAATTTTGATTTATTAAGGTAATTTCAATCAGGAGATACGTATCACTAAGCTATTTAAATTTTAGGTAGTTCTTCTTGCATTGAAATGAGCCAATTAAAATCATCCTCAATAATTATTTGAATGTCTAAGCCGAGGCTCATTAACTTCTCGGCTTTTAATTGTTTCGTACTTATACCACGACGTTTGTTCCCAAGAATAAGGAAATCTGTATCCTGTGTAACCGCCCCTTGCATAATTCCTCCACAAGCTCGTACTCTTTTTGCAGCTTCTGAACGTGTCATAGTGGAAAGGGCCCCTGTAAAGACAATTTGTTTATGATGAAATGGATGCTTTAAACATTCTGATGGGTCAGAAAGTAAGATGACTTCTGTGTTGTCCTTATTGTTGTTCATGTTGACTCTCCTTGATTGAAATAAGGTTTCTACTTAATGTATAGGTGACATTGATTTGATTCTACATTTAAACTAGTTATGGGAAATCGTATCATAAGTAAGAGATAAAAAATAATAGATCCGTTAATTATGAATACTTGTATCTATAGAAAAAGCTAAGAGTATGTGAAATTTAAATTGATTTCGCATACTTTTTTTCCTAAAGAAGGATTTTATAAATAGTGCCCGAACTAAGGAATAGAACGGGCAAAATATAAACTAGCTCATTATCAAAAGAAAGTAAGGGGAAAAGGGTGGTTCATGGTGATTCAATTCCAAAATAATAATATTACAGTTTTTCAAAGTGCATTATATATGACTACTTCGGCAATCATTCAAACGAATGAAGCAGTAATTATGACAGATCCTAATTGGCTACCTACTGAAATTGACGACATTAAGAGGCATATAAACGAGATTAGAGGTGATAAACAACTATATATTGTTTATACACATAGCGATTTTGATCATATTATTGGTTCTGGGGCATTCCCAGAAGCTAAGGTAATTGCCTCAAAACAATTTGATGAAAATCCTAACAAAGAAGACATCATGCAAAAAATTAAACAATTTGACCAAGGGTATTATTTGAATAGAAGTTATTCACCTCAATATCCAAATGTAGATATTGTCGTTTCAGAGGACGGGCAAAAAGTAGAATTCGATTCCTTTACCATGACATTTTATCCAGCACCTGGTCATACGAATGATGGTTTATTTACAGTTATTGAGCCTTATGGTCTGTTTCTTTCTGGCGATTATTTGTCAGATGTTGAGTTTCCATTTATTTTTAGCAACTATAAAGACTATGTAAATACGGTCAATAAAGCTGAACGTATTTTGCTTAATCATGAAATAACGACCCACGTACCTGGGCACGGTACGACAACGCAAAATCAACAGGAAATTCAAAAAAGGATAAACAGCTCGAAGTATTACTTAGAGCAGCTTCCTCATGATAATGAAGAGTTAGAAAAATATTTAAGTGAAAAATATTCATTTTTTGAAGGGATGAGAGGCATTCATACTGACAATAAGAAAATGGCTGAAGAAATTTTGTAGAGGAAGCATTCATTAGTGCTTCTTTTTTTGTTTTTTAATTCGCATTTGTCCGTACATATTTTCTGCTCATTTTACAATACTATATCTAGATTATTTATTTAAATGGCAGGAAGGGGAGAGGTAGAATTGGCTAAGCACTCAGATATGAGTTGGAAAAAGGATCACCCAAGCACTTTGTTTGGGAACTCCGTCCAAAAGGCGGAGCGTTTGTTGAAGCATGTAAAGTCACACCCAGAGGAAATAGCTATTGAACATGCATTCAATCAAATCGAACATGCAGAAAATGCATTTATGAATGCAAAGGAATATGGTGAGCATTTGGATACAGTCCAACAAAATAAAGAGTACTTAGAGCAGATCAAGCAGCAATTACACGAAATGCAAGACAAATAGTGACTGAATAAATAAAAATAACTTTTAAGCGGCTTAAGTCCAATAATTGAAAGGGGACTAAGCCGCTTCATTTATTCTTTTGTTTGCTTACAGTAATCCCAACGTTATGCAAGTGTTGCGAAAGATGGGGTGACTGAGCACCTTTCCTGGGAAATATTTTTAATGTTCGGTTTAATTTTATGTTATTACTAAAGTTGGAATGATATTTACGTATGTCATGAATGGTAGATAAGGTAGGAGCGCCCCTGGAAAGCGCCTGGTCGGAACGCACATCAACTACATGTTCTTAATCTTAAATTAACACCAAACGATTATTTTATACGGTGTGGTTTGTGCAGGGATACTTCTTGTAGTAGGGCCATAGATCACAATTAAGTTTCTATTGGCTAGGCTTTTTGAAAAAGGTTGCCCATTTTTGAGCAAGATAAGTGTATAAGCAGAAACATTTAGTTGTAATTGACCATCACTACTAACTAATTGGTTATTAAAAAAGTCGACTTTGACATTTTGATTGTTATTTTCCTTTACAACAACAAGTGCTCGATATTGAGGCGGATATATTAAAGGGACAGGTGCATTCCCATCATAATATCCAGTAACCCGATCGCCGGGAGTCACAATTTCTTGATTCACAAAGTAAGTGGAAGGTGAGACGACAAAATTGACGATGCCCTGAGTACTATCTTCTACCGTCATCAATTTATAACAGCCTTCCTTTTCACCATTTTGCCCAATAGGGAAATCATCAATCTGAGTAACGACACCACGAAATGATTTAAAGTTTACCATTGCAATTCCTTTCTTTATAAAATTTCAAGCAATCATTGGTGAGACAAAAGCCTTGTTATTTATTGTTTACCCGAAGGAGCTAAATTGAATTCATGACTAAAAGAAAATCAACAGCATTATTTTTAATTTATGAAACATATCCAATTTGGGTGACAGAGAATGATTGTAAGAACAGGTTTATATAATACATGAATCAATATATACTTAATTGGCAAACTATAAACGTTATTTTTAAGAGGAGGGGAGCCTATTGAAGTGGATTTCTAAAAACAAGAAACTCCTTTTAATATTCATCATTATTATTATGTTTATTGCTGGTATACTCGATATCAAATATGAGGGATTATTCTTTCAACTATTACCTGAATCTGTTCAAAACTATTTTGCTAATATTTTTTAAGTAGAATTGTATTTTTTAGGGCATAGAGATTGGCTAAAAAACTCGTCTATTTATTTTTGGAATTGGATTTTTATCCAATTCCTTTATTTAATTTCACTGCTAATAATTGCTGTAGAAAATGATTATCTTGATTATCGAAAAGATAGAACTTCATAATGTGGAAAGGATGTTTAAAGAATAAGTCATTATAGGGTTAAGTGGTGGTGAGACAATGAATGAAGTTGTAAAATCAATTTTATCTCCAAGTGAAGAATATAAGGTTGAAATTATTAAAAGAAATGACGGTCTATATACAATAGAGATCTTCAGATGGTTTGAAGGCGATATCGACTATTCATATGAGTATTGGAATCCTATCACACAACATTTTTCACTAATGGATACAGAAGAAAGTGCAATGAAAATTGGTGTTGAACAATTAAAAGTACACTCTGGTGAAATATTTGACCTTTAACATAATTAGCAACTGCGATATATTTTGACTTGTATTAAAGTAATTGTTCAGAAGGTGTTGACATGGAGCTAACTCCATCTTTTAAAGTGAAAATATTAAAAGAATGGGGTGATGTGAATGGCTATTATTACTTATGTATTGATAGGGTTATACGCATTATTGACAGGGATTGTAGGCTTGCAGCAATGGAGAGAGAAAGGACATCAAGTACGAACATTTTTGTTTATGGTCTTATCTATCTGTATGCTTGTAACGATATTTTTACCGAACAAAGCTCTAGTACTGATGTTGCTAATTCTTGAATTTGTTTTGTTACATGTATTAGCAGTTGCGGAAGGGCTAGTAACAAATAAACAGCTTAGATATAGTCATCATATCGTTCGCTTCATATTCCATTGTATATTGCTATTAATGGTTACCTTCATTCAGTAAAGACTTCCACCTTTCAAAATCCGAACGCAATTACGCCAAGGCGATATTGATAAATAATTATTTACGAGTAGGTGATGATCATAAAAATCGGTGAATTTGCTACATGTACTAGTCTTAGTAAAGACACTATCCGTTATTATGAAAAAATGGGTCTATTACGTCCAGAAATAAATAACAAACATCGTGAGTATAACGAGGATCATATCGAGATCATTAGTACAATTCTAAAACTAAAAAAATGTGGTTTTTCACTTCAAGAAATTAAAATACTTTTTGAATGGTCGCAAAATACGGACGAAAATGATGAATTGACAGAAGCGGAAATTCAAAACCTTCAACAGATGAAATTATTATTTCAAAATAAGTATAAACAGATGATTCAAAGAGAAAAAGAGATTAAACAAATAAAGCAAGCCTTACAACGTGCTGATAATAAAATGGAGCAGTTATTAGAAAAAAATAAAGGTAGATTTTAAAAGCTTTAATAGAAACGGATAAACAAAGGATGATGGAGGAATATGAAGAGTTAGTTAACCGTGTAATGAATCAGATGGGTGATTTTGATATTGGTGGTTGGAAAATAAAAAGTCCTGTAATAGAATGAGTTTTACTTTCTTGGTTAGACTAAAAAGAAATAATTTTAATAAAACACTAGAAAATAATTAGAAAATTCTATATATTTTATGTATAGTGGAGCTGGTGCAAAAACAAGACTGGTTCCATATTTTTATGTTATTATATAAATATAATAATAAAGAAAACCTCATTATTTTATGAAAACGCTAGCCAAATTTAGGACGATTATTCCATAACGTTTAAATAAAGGTAGTAATTCTTAATGGGGGAATAGTAGGTTTTTCTCTTGATTTATTAAGGGGAAGGCTCGAAAAATGCACATAACTCTCATATAGATAGTTGATATTTTAATCTTTATGTAATTATGATACACTGCAATAAGGTAATAATTGATACAGAAAAGATGTACTCCTAAGTTACTCTAGAGCTTACTGTGACAGCAGGAGAGCTTACATCCTTTCTGCAAATCTTAATATATAAGGAAGGTAAAAATGAGTAACAGACAAATTAAATCAGATGTTATCTTAATTGGTGCCGGAATCATGAGTGCGACTTTGGGGACAATGCTTAAAGAATTAGCACCAGATTGGAAAATTACAGTGTTTGAGTCGCTTGATAAAGCTGGTGAAGAAAGTTCTCACGAATTAAATAATGCGGGAACTGGGCATGCGGCACTTTGTGAGCTTAACTACACTTCAGAGAAAAAAGACGGATCAATCGATATTAGCAAAGCGATTAACGTTAATGAACAGTTCCATGTTTCAAGACAATTTTGGTCTTATCTTGTGAACAATAAACTAATCAGTAATCCACAAGACTTTATTATGCCTTTACCTCATATGAGTTTAGTACAAGGGAAAGAAAATGTAGAGTTTCTGAAAAAACGTCATGAAACGATGACAAAAAATCCTTTATTCCAAGGTATGGAATTTTCTGATGACCCAGAAAAACTAAAGGAATGGATTCCTCTTATTATGCAAGATCGTCCAGCAGATGAAGCTATCGCTGCGACAAAAATTGACACTGGTACAGACGTTAACTTTGGTGCATTAACACGTATGTTATTCGACCACTTAAAAAATAAAGACGTTGACATCAACTACAATCATAGTGTTGAAAGCATGAAACGTACTAGCGATGGTTCATGGGAAGTACGAGTGCACGACAAAAAAGGCTGTAAAATGGAATACCATACAGCAAAATTTGTCTTCCTTGGAGCTGGTGGAGGAAGCCTAGAATTACTACAAAAATCAGGTATTCCTGAAGGGAAACATATTGGTGGATTCCCAATCAGTGGATTATTCCTAGTATGTAAAAACCAAGAAGTTGCTGAGCAACATCACGCGAAAGTATACGGAAAAGCTAAAGTTGGTGCTCCACCAATGTCTGTTCCGCATCTTGATACACGCTATATTGATAACAAAAAATCTTTATTATTTGGACCATTCGCAGGTTTCTCACCTAAGTTCTTAAAAACAGGTTCAAATATGGATTTATTTGCTTCTGTAAAACCGCATAATATTACAACGTTATTAGCGGCAGGAGTTAAAGAGATGGGATTAACAAAATATTTAATCCAACAACTTATGTTATCTAAAGAACAACGTATGGAAGAGCTACGTGATTTCATTCCAAATGCTAAGAGCGATGATTGGGATATTATTGTAGCTGGTCAACGTGTACAAGTTATTAAAGATACTGAAGCTGGTGGTAAAGGTACGCTTCAATTTGGTACGGAAGTTGTAAGTGCTTCTGATGGCTCAATTGCTGCATTACTTGGAGCTTCTCCAGGTGCATCTACTGCTGTACACGTTATGCTTGAGGTAATCAATAAATGCTTCCCTCAACATGTTAACGAGTGGGAGTCAAAAATTAAAGATATGATCCCATCATACGGCAAGTCATTAGCAGAAAATCCAGAGTTTCTTAAAGAAATTAACGAAGCAACAGACGAAGCGCTTCGTTTAAAATAAAATTAGATGTAGAAACAAAGAATGTAAACGATTTGTTTCTACAAAATAAAATAGAACCTTCATTCTAATTTAGGGTGGAAGGTTCTATTTTTTTATTTCACAAATGGAGTTGTAGCGATAATTTTCATCCATAATATCTACTATATTCAAATAGACATTAATTAATGACAAAATGGCAATAATTTATGAAACAAATATTTATTTATATAAAAGCAAAATAAATGATTAGAAGCACACCTTTTTCTAGCAAACAAAAGGTGTGCTTCTAATTTTAAAATTTAAGCTTGGAATAACAAAATTGGATAGAGCGTTTGATATATATTGAACAAAAGAATAGCAACAAAGAAACCAAAAGTGCTAGCGGAATGCTGAAAGCGACCGGAAGCTCAGCGCCATTCCAAATGCTCATTTGTATTTGTTCCAAGCCGAATGTTCGTAAAATGCCGGCTACTATTGATAGTAATGCACTGAAGACCAGCCCTGCATAGAGGACGGATAGTACGAGAAGGGCTAATGAGCAAAAAAAGCTTTGAATGATTTTTATGAATGTCATTCCTTTTCCCTCCGTATAATTTGTTGCACCTTGGCGCTTTTAGCAATCGAATAGTTTTTTGTATAATAAAGTGTTTGTATATGACAATTATCGCCTACTGCTACAATATCTCCGTCAACAATTTCTGCATCGGTATAGGAAAGATGTATTTGTTCACCTTTAATATATTTACAATTCAACTTTTTCTTTAGAAAAGATATAGATAACGAATCTTTTTCTACATGTATCACATCTGCAATAAGCTTTTTAATCTCATTTCCACCAGACATTTTTAATTGAAAATGTTTTGCCTCTATTTCATTCGCTTTAACAAAACCGACTGCATGAAACTGTTCTACTTGTAAGTTTTGTTCAATGGCCAACTTCCCAGAACTATTCAATTTTGTTATTCGCCCATTGCGCATATTTAAGCTCCCCGCACTTTTAACCTCATTAATTTCACAAAAATCTTTTATAGAGCATGATCCTGAACTATTTAAAATCTGTGCTTCAACGCGGGAATGAAAAGAGCTATGACCATGAGTAGAGATTTTTTTTACGCGTATTTCTTGATGTAAAGTAACAGAGCCGCGGATATTTAATTGCTCACAATCTGCTGCTAAGTCTCTAATAGAGCCGTTAGTAAGGGTTACTGTACGTAGTTTTTGAATCACGGATAACCACCTCATTTTAATTTAATTAATATATATTTTAATTATTAAAATATATATTAATTAAATTATATGCCGCCTTGTTTTGTCAAGAACAAAAAAATTGATGAGCTTTTTATGGATTTTTTAGGCAATAAAAAAAGGATTTCAATTTTATGAAATCCTAAAAAATTTTATTCATTAACTGATTAACCTCACGCAATATTTTTGTCATGTCTACCAGTTTTTCCTGTGGAAACTTTAAAAATAAATCTTGAACCTTTAATTCACCATTATTAGTTAACACCATTTTTACTACACGACGATCTTCTTGCTCTCTAATACGTTCTACAAATTCTAATTTCTCAAGTTTATCGCACATGGATGTAACGGCTCCTGGCGTCACACTAAAGAACTCAGCAATTTCTGTTGCCTTCATACCGTCATTAGTTTTTAGCTGAAGTAGGAGGATCAATTGGTTTTGCGATAATGATTCTCCCTCAGATAAGAGATTTACAAACATTTTTGATTTATTTTGTATTTCAAGCATCTCTCTCATAATCGTTTCCACATTGTGCAATTGCTCATTTTTTGACATAGTATCACTACCCGTTAAAATATTTAATAACTAAATTATATAGTAAATAAATAATGTGAGCTACTATCGTTATCCTTAAGAGAACTGATTCCTTGTCATTGTAGAACACAGAAGCGACCCATCAGACGCCCCGAGGAAGCTGTGCTCTGTGCGAAAGCGAAGCGACAACAACAAAGTACCCAGTCGAAAGGAAATCAACCCCATGTTTTAATGAAGAGCCAATTTATTTCAAAAACGTATCGCACATCCATTCATAAAATTTTTCCTTCTCTTCAAATTGTGGATAATGAGCGGATTGTTCAAAGGCAATAAATTCTTTTTTATCGGCTTCAATCATATCAAAGTATTTTTTTGCTGCATTAGATGAAGTTTGATAATCATATTTACCCATAACAAAATAGCATGGTAATTCAAGTTTTTTTACTTTAGTAGGTAATGGGTTTTTCATTACTTCCCCTAATAGAGTTCTTTGAGAATAGGATAACCCATAGTTGTAACGAATCACATCTAATAAGTTATACTCACGACTGAATAACATACTTATGATATTCCCATCAGGGTTATCAATAAGTCTTGTAGCTCCACCATATTTTGCAATATACTTCCGTGGAATAAACATCTCGCCATTTTCAACTTGTTCAGTTAACCCTTGTAAATATAAAACGTCATCTTTATTGCCGGCATTTTCAGCTTGCTGAATAACGTAATTCAGACCGTCAATCTCGCTCCCTGCTGGATCACTCATCTGTCCAATTCCAACATATGCTGTAAATTTTTCAGGAGCTTTAGAGGCAGCTTGCGTTGCAATATACGTACCATAAGAATGGCCAATTAATATTACTTTTTCTTTGCCAAGACGATCTGATATATAATCCGTCAAGGCCAATAAGTCATCTACGAGTAAGTCTGATGAAAGATTAGAATAATCCTCAAAAAAATGATAGGATTTTCCGCTCGCTCTTTGGTCGTAATTCACGACCGTAAAATCGTTTTCCAATAAGTTTTGATACTTACTGGCATAAGGTATTTCTGAACATCCAGGCCCTCCATGGACAAAAATAATAACGGGATTATCCTGATCTTTGCCGCGTATCATAACTTCATGTTTACTTCCATTTATCTCTACTTGCTCTAATGCACTTACACTGTTATTACCTTTAATATGGGCAGTCCATGTAGGGAATAAAAGCGCTGTTATTAGTAATACGATAGTAATTATTCCGGTGAATTTTATAAATTTCATTATCTTTTTCATCTAATCCCCTCTGTGAATGTGAATTATAATCGAAATTTTTAGACTCTTTTAGGGAGAGTTGTTGAATTGTACATTTTTCTTTTATAAACATAAAAGTACATACTAAGGGGCCACCAAAGGACGACAAAGATTGGATAAAACGCCCATATTACGTTTGGAGAAGAGACAACGTTTACTGTAATAAAAAAGATGCTGATCAGTATTGTAGCGGTAACAGAGAATGCTACAAACGTTTTTCTTTGTGCGTGGTATAAAGCTAATGGCCACCAAATGACTAAAAATGCAGGATAAATCGCCCAAGGGTATGGATGGGATAAAATAATATTTAATAAAGAATAATAAATGATGGTACTTGCACAGCCAATCAGCGCAATCTTTAATGTTTTTGCTTTTTCCTCTAAATACATAAGAATTGGCCACCAGATGATTGGATAAACCGCATAAATGAACCATATATGATCGGGGGAGTATAAATAATTTTCAATGATAAGAAAAGCAATAATCATAGCACTGCAAACTAGAGAATATTCCTTATACATTCTTTTAGACATGAAAAATAAAGTAATGGGCCAAAGCAGAACAAGTAAACACGGGTAAATGAACCAAATGGTCTGAGGTGATGTCGTATAATTGACGATTCCTAAAAAAAACATTGTCATTAAACTACCAATAATCGAAAAGCTAATAAAGTTCTTCATGTTTTATTCACTCCATTTCTTACGTGACCAAACGAAGTACATTGATAGGGGCCACCATAATATTGCGAAGATCGGATAGATTGCCCATATTGTATGTGGCGTATAGTAGAGATTAATAAATATAAAAAATACAATAATTAAGCCGCTACCCCATATAGAGAATTCTAAATTTAATTTAGCCATGTTTTTCTTTTCGGGCTTCTTCACACCTAATTCCTTTTTTAAATCTTCAATATCTCCAAACTCTACGATGGCTTTGTTAATGGCATCCTCTTGTTCTTTCCCTTGATCCATCAAATAAAAAACTTTTTCTTCAAGATTTTGAATGATTTCTTGTTTAACCATCTCGGTTTCTTTATTACGAGGAATGTCTTTAAAAAGCTCATCAATATGGTTTTTTATTTTTTTCATTCTAAGCCCTCCATAAATAAGTCGATAATTTCTTTTACTTCCGACCACTCTTTTACTAGCTCATTTAAATAAGCTTTACCTAATGGGGTAATACGGTAATACTTTCTTTTGCCTCCGTGTGAAACATCACCATAATAGGCTTCAATAATTTCCTTTTTCTCAAGGCGTTGAAAAACTGCGTATAACGTTGCTTCTTTAATTTGAAAACGATTATTTGTGCGGATACTTATTTCCTGAGAAATTTCATAGCCATAACGATCTTTCTCTAATATTAGCCTTAAAATAATGGAATCCAAGTGTCCGCGGATGATGTCACTTCGAACCATAAGTCACCTACTTATTTTTTATTGCTCTATCTGTCAGAGTAATATTAACAAACATTACTCTGCCTGTCAAAGTAATTTTTCCAAATAGGTCCATATTTCTGTTTAGAAGGATCATCATCAAAACGTGTGGTTGATTTCCGTTCCGGCTGAGCGCTTTGCCGCTGACGCTTCGCTTTCGCGCAGAGCAAGCTTCCTGGGGGCGTCCGATGAGCCGCTTCACTCGCGATGCTCGCTCCAGGGTCACATCTGTGACGCTAATCCCCAAGGAGTCGCCCAGCCTCCACTTCAATCAACTTATTTACATAGTAGACGTTTTAATAAAAGTCACCCACGATTTTTGGTGATGAACTATCAAGAAGCAATCAATCAGAGATTAAAAAATCCCCATTCACTTTAGAAGTAAAAGAGGGATTGGGGATATTTATTTAGAATTGAATTAGGATGAAAAATCCTTAAGGGGAACTATTCTTAGATTAACAATTTCTATTACATATACAATGCTGCAAGGAATATACCTAATGCCTCTTCATAGATGTCGTCGAATTGGCTAAGTGGAAGTGGATTTGTACCACTACCTAATTCAACAGTGAATCCAGGTCTACGCCAATCCTGAATAAACCAATCCTTATAGCCCGCATAACTGCCTGCCGAATTGATAGGCTCGTAGCCACTAACCCGGCTAAACTCGTTAACAAGGGTTTCTGATTCTGGTGGTTCGAGATTTTCAAACCCCCAATAAATGACTCTACCTTGTGTATGAAACGCAAGAACTCTGGCAAAATCGCGCTTCCTTGTTAAGTCAGCCATAGCGATGGCCTCAGGCTCGGACAAAGGTTGTTGGCCTCCAAAATCTCTTGGACCAGGTACTTTTGGATTTCGTGCTCTTTCAAGCTCCCATTTTGCAGGGAACTGGTCGTTCAAATCAACACCATGTATATTTGCCTTCCAACCAGAGAAATCGGTGTTACCGTTATTCCAAGTAATAAGTTGGTTTCTTAATGCTTCGTCGTTAGGTGGTCCTTGTAATACTAAATCAACACCATCGGGATTGACCATCGGAACGATAGAAAGGATTGTTTGCTGGTAAAGTGGGAGAAGGGATAAACCGCGAATTGTATTTTGA
This sequence comes from Lysinibacillus sp. G1-3, assembly GCF_056322905.1. NCBI lineage: Bacteria > Bacillati > Bacillota > Bacilli > Caryophanales > Bacillaceae > Lysinibacillus > Lysinibacillus sp. G1-3. The sequence goes on along the minus strand of NZ_JBWHYQ010000010.1, from coordinate 119,184 downwards.
TTAGTGAGAGAGAGTAGGTAGTCATTTATAAAAGTTAAAATAATTGGAGTTGTCATCCATTCATTTGCATGAAAGGAGCCGTTATAATGGACACGCTTAGCTCCATTCCCGATTAGAAGCTCTGGAATTTCATGCTGTAAAACAGAATGTCCAATTGTAGAGCTTTGTAGAAACGGATAAGCATCGATTAGTTTTTTAATATCGTTCATCATGGTCGTGTAAGTATAATTTTGTTTCCCATTGATGAGCCTCCATGTGATTCGTTGGGGAATGCGAATTGTCTGCCCAATGTGTAATTGATTTGGATTAAGCCCAGGATTGACAAGCAAAATGGCCACTAATGGGAGATTTCTGCTTTGGGCTATTTGCCAAAAAGTATCTCCTTGCTTTATTTGATAATTGACTGTAACAAACCCCGGAATTCGAACGCGCTGTCCAACCCTTAAATATTGAGGTTTAATAGATCGATTCGAATCTATAATTAGTTGAAGAGGTATTTTAAACACTTCACTAAAATGCCAAAGAGAATCCCCAGGTCTTACGAAAATGTCCACAATTGTTCTCTCCTTACTATTAATTATGCCTCGACAAAATTGGCCAATATATAATATATATGAAAAGAATATGGGACTTATTATCTTTTAACTTCAAGTTGTGGATGACAATTGTAAAAACGTATGCCATTTATCTTCATTCAGTAGTAGACTATTACCTTTAAAGGTAATGAGATGAATGTGGATATGGTTCCCTTTCAGTTGGTGTCCAAACAACTACAGAAATATGGGAACTCAGTCGCAAAACGCCACGTCCTGTAACAATTTATCTGTGTTAAAACCGCAATTTGGCCAAGGTGAAATCAACCACACAATATGGTGATAAGCCCTTTTAATGTGAACTTTGTTAAGTATTCCTCGCAAAGAGATTCTTCTCTTAACCTAAGAGGAAGAAACTTTGTTACTGTTTGATGTACAATAATACTAGATAGTAGAGTTTACGTCAGATAAAGGTAGGAAAGCAAATGTTAAATAAATTAAAGATAAGTATACGAACGAAAATTACGTTAGGCTATATTGTTATCATACTTTGTTTACTTGCATCAGTGATCATCTTAAATCATCAAATTTCCTCGCTACAAAAGGAAAGAAATTATATTATCGAGAATAACTCAAATATACATACACTAACCAATCGCATAGAAAAATACATTTTAGATATGGAATCGAACCAGAGGAGTTTTGTTATTACAGGTGAATCAATCTATTTAGAGTCTTATAATGTGTCTAGTGAAAAATGGGAATCTGATTTTAATGAACTTTATGAGATTATAAAAAATAAACCAACACAACAGAAGTTAAATGAGATAAAGGCAACGATAGAGCATTGGATTACAACAACAGGGGACCCCTCTATTAAATTAAAAAAAGAAAAAAATAAAGAAGCGTTATGGGAACTTTATAAAGTAGATATAAGTCGTAAAAACATGGAAACGATACGAGATCAGTTTGACTCACTTCGTTCAGAAGTAATTGCAACTATGCAAGCCAAAGTGCAAGATTTGGACAAAAGAAATGGCATTGTAACACTTACATTGCTTGGTATACTTGTATTTATTTCTGTTGTTGCGATTATCAGTGCAAGTAGTATTTCTCGTTCAATCGTAAAAACGTTAACAGAGGTTACACGAACAATCCGAGAAATCACTTCTTCCAAGAGCGGTCAAAAAGGAAGAATTCATGTTAAAACAAATGATGAAATCAATGCTCTTGCAACTGCTACAAATGAGTTGTTAGATTCACTTGAGAGAAGAGAATGGCTACAGTTCAATATCGCAGAAATTGTTACAAAATATCAAGGTATTTCTGTTATCACCAAATTAGCTGAAACCTTCCTTTCAGAAATAGCGCAAAAAACGCAATCATCCCTTGGCGCATTTTATGTTCGTGAAATTACTGATAATCAAATACAGTTTGTAAAAAAAGCTGCTTTTGCGGAACCAACAGATAACGTTGGAGTAGAGAGCTTTAAACTGGGGCAAGGCTTAATTGGACAATGTGCTCTAGAAAAGAAGGTTTTAATTTATAATGATATTCCAGAAGATTTCCGTTTAATCGGCACTGGTTTAGGGAAAATACCGCCAAAGGGTATTTTTATCGTCCCTATTATATTTGAAAATGACGTAATCGCTGTTGTTGAGTTAGCTACAATAACTAGCTTTAATGAGCTGCAGCAGGAATTAGTGAAGCAAGTTATCGAAACCTTAGGATTAACGATCAATAGTGTCCTAGGGCGTATGGAAATTGTCCGTTTATTGAAAGATTCAAGAGCTATGACAGAGGAATTACAGGCACAATCTGAAGAGCTTCAGGCACAATCAGAAGAATTGCAGCTACAAACAGAGGAACTGACAATGATTAATGAACAATTGGAAGAAAGAACAAAAGAGGCAGAGTTAAAGTCGAGAGAATTAGAACAAGCTAAAAAAGAATTAGAGGAAAGTGCGGAACAGCTGTTACTAAATTCAAATTATAAATCTGAGTTTTTAGCCAATATGTCACATGAATTACGAACGCCACTGAATAGCATTTTAATTTTATCTGAAATGTTAGCTGAAAATAGCCAAAATACATTATCAGAAGAGGAAGCCGAATATGCAAAGGTTATCCATTCTTCAGGTGGAGATCTACTGGCACTAATTAATGATATTTTAGATTTATCAAAAGTTGAGGCAGGCAAGCTTGATATTTATTTTGGTGAAATGAATATGAGTGAGGTTCCTGTACAAATTGAGCAAACCTTTGCGCCTGTTGCAATGAAAAAAAATCTACAATTCTATATTTCGAAAGATGAAAGTGTAGTCGATATTTTCTATACTGATGAACAAAGATTCCAGCAAATATTGAAGAATTTATTATCAAATGCCTTTAAATTTACAAAGCAAGGCTCAGTTCGTCTGGACATTAAACAGCTTAGAGAAGAACAGTTAACAAATAATATGAAGGATGTTAGTGCTGACTGGTTAGAAATCATAGTTTCCGATACAGGTATAGGGATTCCTAGGGACAAGCATCAGCTTATTTTTGAATCATTCCAACAGGCTGATGGGGCAACGATACGTAAATACGGTGGAACGGGTCTTGGCTTGTCCATTTGTAAAGAGCTTGCGAGATTACTTGGCGGCTGGATTTCTTTACAAAGTAATGAAGGGCAAGGTAGTGCATTCACACTAACCATCCCAAGCTTGCCAAATGGCATCGAGGAGCAAGAATGTCTTGAACTTGCTATTCATGAGGTAGGGGCTACCAATGAATTAGAAGAACTAATGGAAGAACAGCTATTGGAAACTCAGGATTTCTCTCAACAAGAGGTAGAAGTTTTTCAAGGGAAAAATATTTTAATTGTAGACGATGATTACCGTAATATTTATGCATTAAAAAATGCACTCGAAAAACGAGGTATGAATATCTTAGTTGCTAAAGATGGGATAGAGTGTTTAGATATTATGCAAGCTAATGATGAAATTGACCTTATTTTGATGGATATTATGATGCCGAATTTGGATGGCTATGAAACGATGTCGATTATACGCAAACAAATGAAGAAGACGGATTTACCGATTATTGCTTTAACAGCGAAGGCTATGAAAAATGATCGAGATAAAACATTAGAGGCGGGTGCTTCAGATTATATAAGTAAGCCGTTAAATTTAGATCAATTAGTATCCGTTTTAAGAGTATGGCTAGTTTCTAAAGGGAGTTAATAAAATGGAACGATTTCCTTTGCTGAAAAAAATGCATACAGATTTAGAAATTGATTTATTACTAGAGGCTATTTATCGTTTGTCGGGCTTTGATTTTCGGCAATATAATCGATCTTCTATATCACGGAGGATTTATAGTAGGATGGGGATGAGTAATATCCCAACGATTTCTCGTGTACTTGAAAAAGTAATACATGAAGATGGGTTTTTAGAGCAACTATTGAATGATTTTTCGATAAATGTTACTGAAATGTTCCGTAACCCTAGTTTTTTTAAGGCTTTTCGCGAAGAGGTTGTACCTTTTTTAAGAGATTACTCTGAAATTCGGATATGGCATGCAGGATGTTCTACAGGAGAGGAAGTATACTCCATGGCTATTTTGCTACAGGAAGAAGGGTTAATGGATAAAGCGGTTATTTATGCTACGGATATGAACGAACAAGTATTGGAAAAGGCAAAAAAGGGAGTATTCCCGATTAACAAAATGCAGGCATATACGAAAAACTATATGCTTGCTGGCGGAATCCATGCTTTTTCCGAATACTATAAAACAGATTATCAATATGCTTATTTCCATCCGGCACTGTTAAAAAACATTATATTTGCACAGCATAATTTAGTAACAGATCAATCGTTTAACGAATTTCATGTCATTATGTGCCGAAATGTTTTGATTTATTTTTCACCTGAGTTACAAAGCCAGGTTCATCATTTGTTTTCCGAAAGTATAAGTGATAATGGATTTTTATGCTTAGGCGATAAAGAGACACTACGATTTGAAGGTGTTATTTCAAAATATAAAGAAATCGTAGGCAATGAAAAAATATATCAGAAGATAAAGTAAGATAAAAAATAGGCTGTTGTCCAAGTTTCCCACAATAGAGACTTAGGCAACGGCCACTTTTTATGTAATTTAATGTGCCTGTATCATTAATACGCACATATCATCTGGCTGATTTCCTTGTTTCTCTTTAGGCAGTATATGGTCAATCAGACGTCGAGAATGATCCCATTTCGTAGATATTAGCGTTTGTAAATGCTTCTCGGATTCCATTTCACATGGTCCCATTGCCTCCAAAACACCGTCCGTATATAAAATAATTTGCACGCCCTCATTGTATTGAATGAATTGCTTTTGCACGTCAATCTCATCAAAAAAGCCGACTGCGCAGCTTCCTCGATTTAAATGTACGAGCGTTTTTTCATCAACTAGAGCATAGCCAGAAGGATGACCGGCGTTTACATATTCAATGGTTTTTTGTTCTGTATCAATCACTAAATAAATAGCTGTGAAATAAAAAAGATTGTCCTCTTTTCCGTTTCGTAAAATTGTCATATAACGGTTTAACTCTTTTATAACTAATTCGGGATCTTCTAATTGTTTAACAGCTTCTCTTAGGACAGAGGAGATAAACATACAAACAAGTGCTGCAGAGATACCATGTCCCATCATATCAAGCAAAATGCAGGCGTATCGGTGATCATTTATTTTATGCCAATAATACATATCACCTGCTAAATTAGAAGAAGGAAGATAAGAGACCTCTATTAGAATATTTTTCTCGTTTAAAGGGGCGCTCAAAAGGCTTCTTTGAACATGTGTAGCCAAGTCTAATTCGTATTGAATTTTTTTTTCTTGCTGAGTATGCCAATCTAATTCTGCTTTCAATCGTAAAGCAACCCGAATTCTAGCAAGAAGCTCGGTTTTATTTATTGGCTTTGTAATATAATCTACACCACCGATATCAAGTGCTTCCGCAAGCGTGTTTTTATCTTCTAGAGCGGTGACAAAGATAATTTGAATATCCTTTAATCGTTCATTTTGCTTAATGCGTTTGCAAGCTTCAATACCGTCTACTTCAGGCATCATAATATCTAATAAAATTAAATCCACTGAATTTCCTGTTGGATTTGGCGCATCTAACTGTAAATAATCAAAAAGTTCATAGGCAGATGTTAGAGAAACACAGTTATCATAACCTGCATTTTTTAATATTTTTTCAATTACAAATAGATTGACTTGATTGTCATCTACAAGAAGAATGGTCATAATTATTTCCCCTTATTCTGTCTGAATTAGTGCAAATTATTTATGAATGAAATTTAATAACTCTCAACTTTATTATACAAAACATTAGAGAATAACGGTATTTTGATCAATTGGGGGAATTTTAACCGTTTTTTAGTAGGTAGTAAAAATATATGAATAAGTAAGGGCCAACAAGAAAGAGTCAGCCCCAAAACGTATTTTTTCAAATTCTAGCCTTTTTAAAGCCACTATAAATATCATATGCATTTGCTACGATGGTGATCGCTATGCTGACGAATAATATTCGATCTATAGCTACTAAAATCTTAGCGGAGGTCGTTTCCGTAATCGCAGCAATATAAGGTACAGCGGGACTGTGTATAAAATCAGGTTGAATAGCCATTAGGATAAAAACAATGATTCCTGTACATTGAAGAAGAGCATTAACTACGGCAATTAACATTGTCCATTGGCCTTCCTTCAATTTCCATAATGTTAAAGCTACACTTAAAACGATACAAATTAAAATAATTGGTGCAAAGGAGAGTAAGACTTCCTGATTGAATATAGGCATAATAAATTTAAAGCCGCCTTTATTGTGAGAAGTATAGATTCCTATAAGGTGATGAGCATTGAAATAGACAAAGGAGAAGATAGCAATACCTACAAAACTTAAAATATTATCATTAAGCGAAATCGTTTTTTCTTTAGGAATTATTTTAACTTTAGTTAAATCATCAGGTGTCCAATCTGGATGGTCCTTTAAAAGGGGTATTCGAATATTATTTTCTCCAGATCTTTCTATGACAATAAAAGTAACTGTAATCCAGAAGAGTACGTAGATGATTACTGAAATAATATGAGCGATAGTTAAAGAAATCGTTTTAATAATAGCAGACAGAAGAGCGCCACCTTCTTCATTATAAAGCACAATACTTTCTATCATCTGTACAATAACTGTAATAATTATTGCCCAAGGAATAACTAATTTTATTGTCCTAATATAAGTATCAAACACTTTTGGACCGATTAATAATCGTGGTGTGTTTTGATAGCTTGCTGCAACTTCTACAGGACTTCCTAGCTTCTTAAGTACTTCCTTAATATCTGATTCTGAATAATCTTCAGGTAACATATTTTCAATAGTAGATCTTAACTCTAGACTGGTTTTATCGCGTTTTTCTTTGCGGATTCTCCTAGTTACTTCATGAATATATACATCAATCAGATTCATTCTTTCCGTCTCCCTTCAATAATTCATGCTGTTCCAAGTACATAGCTGTACATTCCTTTTCGAGCTGAGCTATATGTGCTCAACCCATCCTATTTCTGAGTTATTTATAATTACTTCCTAATGCTCTAATCGACGAAGTAACGAGATCAGTTCATAGTTACTTCTGAATGGCTTGAATAGGGGGCTAGCCGATAAATGATTTATGTAGTTGATCTAAAAAAGCACTAATAGTCCACCACAGTTTTTTGCGCGTGGTAATATATGTTATTATCAAGAACTAAAATTAATGTGAAAAAACCGTGCTTAAAATAAATTCCATGTAGGGTGGGAATGTATATGTGAATCATTTGAAGATTATTGAAGGAAGAAGACTGTATACATCAGGAAGGTTTACTGAACAAAAGAGCCCTTTTATACACAATCAAAACAACGAGGCATTATTTTCAGTATTATGGGTTTTGCGACTCCATCATTTTGAAATGAACCTTAATTCCAATGAGGGGAGTCGACCTAATTTATAGTTGATGGCCTTCATGAAAAAGAAAAGGACGTTAACGAATACAGAGCTCGTTGTCTAAGGTTCAGGGGTTTTGCTTACTGTAATAAAGCTATTGTTCTTTTTTCATAAAGAGTGACGAGCGTACAGGTCGTTCCAGCGGCGTAATATTAATAATAAAATAGCTAATAATTAATATTAAAATAATAAGTGAATAAATTAATGTATTAATGGGATGGTCATGCTCTACGATAATTAATCGAATCATGGCTGTAATCCCTATATATATAAAATACCTTAGTGGAAAATGATAACTCTCTTTAAAATATTTAATAATCATCGTGATAAATTCAAAATACAAAAAGAAAATAAGAATGTTAGCGAGGAAAAGCTTATAGTCTCCGCCATCATTGTTGAATAATAAAATATTTAGGAATTGAATGAGTTCTTTGCAAAGTAGGAAGGATAAAATGAGTGCTAAAAGTACAAGGCAAACATTTAGAAACAATTGTAAAGATTTCGGTACAGCCTTTATTAATTGTAAGTAAGTCGAGTTCTTTTGGTTCACAGAATTCCTCCAATCTTGTAAATCGTCCTAAGTGATAATGAAAAAAAACTAAATGGAGAACAAATAATCATATGATTGAGTGTCATCATTTTATGATTTGAATATAACAAATTATCGTAAATGTATGAGCATTTATTTGTAAAGTTTTGGTGTATATTGGATTATCACCGAAAGCTGTGGATGATATTTTGTTAAAACGTATGTTATGAGTATAGGTTGAGTGGAGGCTGGCGACTCCTTGGGGATCAGCGGACGCCCCCAGGAAGCTTTGCGCTGTGCGAAAGCGAAGCGACAGCAACAAATGTTTTAACTGTGCGAAAGCGAAGCGACAGCAACAAATGTTTTAACTGTGCGAAAGCGAAGCGACAGCAACAAATGTTTTAACTGTGCGAAAGCGAAGCGACAGCAACAACAAATGTTTTCTGTAGCGAAAGCAAAGCGACAGCTACAAATGTTTTATCTGTGCGAAAGCGTAGCGACAGCTACAAAGCGCCCAGTCGGAACGGAAATCAACCACACGTTATAGTAATGAGCCTATATATTAGCGAAAGAAAGTTTTTAAAATAAATTAGCTGTATGCTAAAATAGATGTGCATGAATATAAAATTTAAAAGGGGTTTTTAAAATGGCTAAAGCAGCAAAAACAGGAAAAATCACACCAGAGCGTTTAGAGGAAGCATTAAACGTACGTGATCGTCTTATTATCGAGTTACTAGTACAAGTACTTGATGAAAAGCTTGTAATTGAACGTCCAGTATTACGTGAGCGTGTAGCAAACCTTGTAGACCTATCTGATCATGATGAAGAATTAAAAGAAACGATCCACGCTGTTATTAACAAACTATAATCTAAAGGGAAATGCTACACTTCATTGGTAGCATTTTTTCTTTTGCTGAAAAGATATGTTTTCAACAAAAGAATCCGTCAACCAAGAGCCGAGAACGCTCGGGTAGTCCGAAAAATTGCTCAGTGTTTGCCCTAGGAGAAACGGAAACCAACAAAAAACCAAACAAGAATTTATGCCATTCTTGTTTGGTTTTTTCTAGTTTTTAATATACTTTATCTCCATTAAAAATAGAGTTTTTCACAATTACATAATCTACATTTCGAATGGCATCAAGTTTATTGCCACCTGCATAAGAAATAGACGATTGAAGATCTTGCTGCATTTCAATTAAAGTATCTTTGATGCTGCCTTTATGTTCAACAAACATCTTTTTACCTTCAACATTTTTACGTTCGCCTTTTTGGAATTCAGAAGCAGATCCGAAGTATTCCTTCACAGTTTTACCGTCGATTTCGATTGTTTCACCAGGTGACTCCTCGTGACCTGCAAATAATGAGCCAATCATCACCATTGAAGCACCAAAGCGAACCGATTTTGCAATATCACCATTTGTACGAATACCACCATCAGCGATAATTGGCTTTGTTGCAGCTTTTGCACACCAGCGTAGTGCAGCTAGCTGCCAACCACCTGTACCAAAACCAGTTTTGATTTTAGTAATACATACTTTACCTGGTCCAATACCAACTTTTGTTGCATCTGCACCAGCATTTTCAAGTTCACGAACTGCCTCAGGTGTGCCCACATTACCAGCAATTACAAAGCTAGTTGGTAGATGTTTTTTAATATGCTGAATCATACGAATAACAGCATTTGAATGCCCATGTGCAATATCGATTGTCATAAAATCAGGCACTACATTAGCAGCTGCTAATTCTTCAATAAATGTATATTCTTCATCTTTTACACCAACACTAATTGATGCGATTAAGCCACGAGCTTGCATATCTTTGATGAAATCGATACGAGTTTCTGGATTAAAACGGTGCATGATATAAAAGTAACCGTTTTCAGCAAGCTTCACAGCAAGACTTTCGTCGATGATTGTTTGCATGTTTGCTGGTACAACAGGAAGCTTGAATGTATGACCGCCTAAAGTAACAGAAGTATCACATTCTGAGCGACTTTCTACAATACATTTTGCGGGAATTAGCTGAATATCCTCATAGTCAAATACGTTATCCATTATAAACACTCCTAAAATACGAATATTTTTTAAGTTTTAATTTAAATCGTTCGTCATTTGGTAATTTACATTATTTTCGAGTAAATGTCAAAGCTTTTATCTAAATTAATAAAAAAATAGCAGGAAAGAACAGGAATTAAGCGAAATATATAGATATATCACTTTTTGTTAGAGTGGGAAGGCGGTGTAAGTTTACTTTATTCAAAAGTTAAAAGTAGTTAGTGGAAATCCTGAGCTTTTGTAGGGGAGTAAGCTGTCATTGTTTTTCAAATGAAGGAAAGTAATTTATTGATTCTAAGATTTGTACTATTAGTTATTAACCGTGTAAAATAAAATTGTTTCGAAAATGACAAAGGGAGTGTTGGAAATGGCAGTAGAGGTTTATTTAAATTTTAATGGAAATTGTCGAGAGGCTGTAACTTTTTATGAGACAGTTTTTAATACAAACAAGCCTGAAATTATGACGTTTGGAGATTCACCACAGAATCCAAGTTATCCATTACCAGAGGAAGCAAAAGATCTTGTCATGCATACGCGACTTTCGATTTTTGGTAGCACTGTAATGTTTTCAGATACATTTCCAGGACACCCATTCACGATTGGAAACAATGTAACATTAGCCGTTGTCTCAGGCGATGAGGCCCAGATGCGAAAAGCTTTTGATGGCCTTAAAGAAGGTGGCAAAGTTACGATGGAGCTACAAGAAACGTTTTGGAGTAAATGTTATGGCTCCCTTACTGATAAATTTGGTGTTGAATGGCAATTTAGTCATGAGGAGAATAGATAAAATTACTATTAAAAAGCACGATGTTTTTGGAAAGTTCCCCATTAACATCGTGCTTTTCTTTTTAGTATTTAAAACGATTCACATAGCTTTGTAATTCATCAGCCATATCGAGAAGTTCTTTTGAGGCTACAGCCATTTCCTGCATCGAAGACAATGTTTGTTCAGTTGAAGCGGCAACTTCTTCTGACGCTGCAGCATTTGTTTTAGCATGATCTGTTAGCTCTATAGCTGTTGCAGAAACTTCTTCGACTACTGCTGACATCTCCTGAGCTGATGCAGATATATCCTCCATTTTCGGAGCAATTTCGTGGAGACGCTTAATGATACTTGCAAACTTTTTACTTGTATCTTCTGTTAGCTGTAAACCATCCTGGACATCGGCTGAAGTTTTTATCATTGTTTGAACAGACTTAGCCGTATCTTGCTGAATGCCAGAAATTAGTGCAGAAATCTGCTCTGCCGATTGATGAGATTGCTCTGCTAACTTCCGCACTTCATCGGCAACTACTGCAAAGCCTTTCCCGTGCTCTCCAGCTCGCGCTGCCTCAATAGCAGCATTAAGGGCAAGCAGATTTGTTTGCTCTGAAATAGCGCTAATAATTTCTAAAATAGAACCAATTTCTTTTGTTCGATCATAGAGTGATTTAATCATCGTATCCGATTGTGTCACAGATTCATGAATCGAGACCATTTGATTAACAGTTTGTTCTACTGCTTGTCCGCCTTCATCGGCCAATTGTATAGCACGGCTCGATAAATCGGAAACCTGCATGGAGCTATCAGCGATCTCGACGACTCCTTTTGCGATTTCCTCAATAGAAACAGCATTTTGGTCAATACCAGTTGTTTGTTTTTCTGTACTGACAGCAACCTGCTGCATAGCTTCAGTAACTTGTTCAGAAGCAGCGATATTTTGTTCGGCATTCGCAGATAAGCCATGCGCCGAAGTTTGAACATGTTGAGAGCTTTGATCAACGTTACGAATAAGCTTTTTTAAGTTAACCTTCATGGCGATAAAAGCTTCTCCAAGCTGTCCAATCTCATCTTTCGAATGATTGTCAATAAACTCTGTTAAATCGCCCTCGCTAATTTTTATAGCGCTTTGTTTAAGTCGATTGATCGGGTTAACGACTGATTTGATCATGAATAGCATAAAAATAATGCCAACAGTAATAGAAATGGCGATAATCACCAAATTGATATTAAATGTCGAGGCAGCAGCGTTAGCAGCCTCAGCTGTGAACATGGTACCAACGACTTTCCAGCCTGTTAGCTTATTTGTAACAAATTGAAGTTGTCGATCTTTTTCTATAACAGTACCACTATCTTGTTCATAGATTTTAGTAATATAGCTTTCTGTTGCTTCAGCACCACTTTCTTTATTTGGGTGGGCAATATAAATTTTATTACTATCTAAAAGTGAAGCAAAGCCAGTTTCTCCAATGCGTATATCATTCGTGATGGTACTTAATCTAGATATATTTACATCTAGCCCTATTACCCCTGAGCCGTCTGGTAAAGCCTGAGTAATCGTAAGAACGATATCACCTGTAGTCTGTGTAACGTATGGAGCTGTAATAGATACTTGGTCTTTGTTATCTACAGCTTGCGTATACCAAGATCTTTTACGAGGGTCAAACCCACTAGGGTATTTTTGGGCAGGTTCATCCAGTAGTCTGCCATCAGAAGTTCCGATATAAATTAGCTCCACCTCTGGATGCATGTTCATGTATTCGTGGAAAAGAGATTTAAGTTCTGTAGTTTTACCTTCTTGTAAATAAGATTGATGGAGCTTGTTTGAAAAATATTGAACGTCTTTCACTTTTGGCTCAATCGTGTTAGTAATATTCGTATTAAGCATGCGCACACTTTCAGTTGCGCTTGCTTGCTGTTCTTTTGAAATTTGCCTTCCAGCACTTTGGTAAGACACAATTCCAATTAACAGTGTTGGAATGAGAAGCATTGCTAAAAACGAAAAAATGAGCTTTTTCCTTAAACTTAGTTGTTTCACTTGAATTATCCTCACTATGATATAGTATTTTAAACTTTTTTATCACCAAATATTGAGTAAGTAATAATGCCTGAGTGGATGGTGATAAAGTCTATACATTTACTTTCTATGTAAACAATAGATAGCTAGGCTCATTTTACCAAAAATAAGATAAAAGTTAAGCATTTTATAATAACTGTTCACTATATAGTAGATTTCTTCAATAAATACTTTAAAATTCTCCTAAAAACGATAACCGCTAAATGACATATAAAGCTACTTTTTGATGTATACTAATGCTCAAAAGAGGAGGGAATTGTTTCATGATTCGACAAATTGGACAAGTAATGTTGTATGTAAATGATCAAGATACTGCCGTGAAGTTTTGGACAGAAAAAGTTGGATTTGTTGTAGTTGCTGATCAGGAAGAGGGCGGAGTACGCTGGATTGAAATTGCTCCTACTAAAGAAGCTCAAACTACCTTTGTTTTACACAATAAAGAAATCATTGCAAAAATGCAGCCTGACTTAAATTTAGGAACACCTTCTATAATGTTTTATGCCGAACATATAGAAGATCTATATCAAGATTTTCAAGCAAAAGGCGTTAAAGTAGGGGATTTAGTCATGATGCCAATGGGTAGAGTTTTTAATTTTGCTGATCACGAAAATAATTATTTTGCATTAGTAGAAAAATAAGCCTTGTCTACCCTAGAAAAGGCAAGAATCTGTCCAATTTCGATGCGGAAATCAGGCAAATTCTTGCTTTTTCCTTATATAAGGACATGGTAACTTATTTTAAATCTTCTCCAAAAATCGCTACAGTTTGACGGTCAACGCTAAATTTATTGCCATCCCATTTCAAAATATTATCTACATAACCTAATCCATCGGCATGAAATCTGCCTGCTATAGCCTGATACGCTAAAATTTCATATATGCCATCTCGTTCATAGTCGACCGGATATAATCCGCTGATTGGATCAACCCATCCTTGAATTGGTTGCTTTAGTGTACCGTCTTGATTATAAATTTCTGCTAAATAATCCTGACCTTTGTATTGTAAATCTATGATATATTGTTTTTTGGGATTCATGCTACGGACGGCTACTTTATATTGGTTTTGATAATTAACAGTGTATTTTAGCGTATTACTAAACGTTTCTGCATCAAAAATTGAGCGTATTTTCCCGTTTATTGAGGCAAATATTTCGCCATTGATAATACCGCCACTACCCCCCGTGTCAGAAATAGCTAAAATATCATCTTGATGATTCCCAGTAAAGTCACCTAAAAATATAGTTGGGTTGTACCCGACGCTTTGTTTTAGCATTATTTTTTCGAATTGGTGCGTCTGTCCGTAAAATATCGCAAGCGTTAGGTTTTTCCACAAAGGGCTATCTGGTGTTTTATTCCCCATCAAAAGAACAGTTTCAAGTAAGCCATCCCCATTAATATCTCCAAATTTCGTCTGAATAACCTGAGGGGTCATAGGCGAAATAGGCATATTATTTAAGGCTGGATTCATATTATTAGTCATACATGCACCTCTTTCTATAGTGTTAGCATATGCTGTAAATATGGCTTGGTGAAAAAAGAAGACATGTAAGTAATGGATATAAAACTTATAAAAAAACTTGTTATTATCCCATTGACATTTTTAAATGTGAAAAGTATTATAAATGTCAACGAATCAGAAAATTCAGTACCACACATTCTCTTGCTACAAAACGTAGTTAGAGATTTTTTACAACATTAATTCTTAGTAAGTATATATGTTTTATACATTTTGGGAAGAAGGAGATTTTCTTGAAAAATTTATTTGTTAAAACAAAGCAACAACAGCATTGGCTCGATCAGCTAGCATCTATTTCGGAGTCAATTAAGGCTGAAGCTAAAGAAGTAGATGAACAATCTCGTTTTCCATTCGAAGCACATAAACTACTTCTGCAAATTGGTTATCCAAAACTAACTTTACCGAAAGAATTTGGCGGTGAAGGATTATCAGTCTATGATATGGTACTCGTTCAAGAAACGTTAGCAAGCTATGACGAAAATGCTTCACTCTCGCTAGGATGGACATTAGGTGTTGTAGGTGAACTATATGAGAAAAAGCTATGGACAGACGATTTACTAAGTTCGTTTGCTCAGGAAATAAAGAACGGTGCAATTATAAATAGGGCTGCGAGTGAAGCGGCAACAGGTAGTCCAACGCGTGGAGGGCGACCCGGAACGAATGCTGTTTCTAAAGAAGCTGGTTGGCTCATAAATGGGCGTAAAATCTTTACGACAGCCTCCCCAGTACTAGATTACTTCTTAACATCAGCATGGATTGAGGAGAAAAATCAAATTGGTTACTTCCTTATTCATAAAGATGCCCAAGGGCTTTCAATCGAAGAGAACTGGGAAATGTCTGCAATGCGAGGCACAAGTAGTCATGACCTAGTGTTAAAAGATGTAATCGTTCCTTCAAATCATTTAGTAGAGTTACCAAGTCACCCAAGTGGCGGCAAAATAAATGGTTGGATTCTACATATACCAGCAACATACTTAGGGATTGCGCAGGCAGCCCGCGATTATGCGCTGCATTTTGCAAATCATTATCAACCTAATAGTTTAAATGCTCCCATTAGTACATTACCTAATGTGCAGCAACTCCTAGGTGATATTGAATTAAAGCTATATCAAGCGCGTTTTGTACTGTATGGGGTTGCCGAAGCTTATGATGACCCAGCTAGACGTGAGCTTTTGGTAAATGAAATGGCAGTTGCTAAGCATACCGTAACAAATTTGGCGATTGAAATCGTCGATAAGGCAATGCGTGTAGTAGGAGCTAAAAGCCTACAATTAACGAATCCATTACAGCGTTATTATCGAAATGTTCGTGCAGGACTTCATAATCCACCGATGGATGATATGACAATTATTAAATTGGCAAATGCCGCAATTGAACAGCAAAAATCGACTGAACATCAATTACAAAACAATGGAGAAAAGAATAAGGGGAAATGACATATGTTTAAACAAAAGAAAAAGATTTTCCAATTGGCTGCAATCGGGTTAGCATCACTTGCTATTTTAGCAGGCTGTAATTCTGGTGAAGCTTCAGATAAAGATTCAGAGGATAGCGGGAAAGTACGTACAGTGAAGGTTGCATTTGACCAGGCATCTAAGCCAATTAGTTATCTTGATGATAACGGAAATCCGACTGGCTACGATGTGGAAGTCATGAAGTTAGTGGATGAACAGTTACCTGACTATAAGTTTGAATTTGTAGGCACGACTAGTGATGATTTACTAATTGGTGTTGAGCAAGGGAAATATCAAGTAGGAATAAAAAATGCCTTCTTTACGCAAGAACGTACGGAAAAGTTTATTTTCCCTAAAGAATTTTTAGGCTTAAGTAGTGCGGGTTTAGTATTACGTAAAGAGGATGAAGGCGTAAAAACATTAGCCGACTTTGCGAATAAGGGTTATTCATTAGCTCCAATTGCTGCGAATAATGCTCAATACACAATTATTGATGAATATAATAAAGCCAACCCAGACAATAAAGTGAAATTACAGGCTGGTGATGCGTTCACTGTCGATGTTGTGCAATGGGTAAATGAAAAACGTGTCGATGGCGGTGTCATGATTGAAGGTCCATTTAAACAACAAGTTATAGCAGAAGATGGCCCCTATCATAATTTAAAGGATGACGTAGTTTACAACGAATTTGCCGTTATTAAAACATGGCCGTTATTCAATAAAAAAGAACAGGAATTTGCAGATGCTTACGATAAAGCTATAGCAAAAATTAAAGAGCAAAAGAAAACAAATGAATTAAGCACTAAGTTTTACGGTCGAGATTTATTTGAAGTGTTAGAAACCGTGAAGCGCTAATAGGCGGTAGCGGTACTACCAAATAAAAGGCTGTTGAGTCAGTATACTCAGCAGTCTTTATTAATAAAAAGAGAATTATTGTATCAGGTGTGTTGATGAGGGAAAAATGTTGGTCAATTGTTGGGTAAAAAAGAATTTTTTGTGATTTACCTTATAGATGAGCATATTTAGCTGATTGTAGTGAAAGGCTACTTGACTCCCGTGGGAAAGCGAGACAGACGAGACCCTGAGGCCAACATGATGTTGGTCACGAAGGCATTGTCACAGGACGTGACGCATTTAGCCTTCGTTCCTTTAGCGAAGGAAGCGGCTCGTCACTCGCCCGCCGGAAAGCAAGTAGCGCGTAACGGAAATCAGCGTCTTCTACTTAATTTTAGTAATTAAAAATGGCTAATCAACACACCTCTTATTGTACATCTAAATAGAAGTTGGTGAGGAAATGGAGAAGTATTTTGATTCATCATACATTTGGAACTCAATTCCTGTATTATTGCCGTTTTTAAAAGTGACCTTCCTAGTCGCAGGATCTTCAATTGTACTAGGCACAATATTTGGCTTACTATTAGCGGCTGCCAAGTTAAGTTCAATAAAATTGCTACGAAAATTAGCGAACTTATATACAACGATTATGCGTTGTACACCATCTATCGTCTTATTATTCCTCGTCTATTATGGTGTTCCAGCGTTAGCGGAAAACTTCGGCATAAATCTCCATTCAATTGAAACAGCCATTTTCGTAGTCGTAACGTTCACTTTACAGTTTGCGGCGATTATGTCAGAAGTTATTCGTTCTGCTTATTTAGCGATTGATAAAGGGCAATTTGAAGCGGCTGTTAGTGTGGGATTAACGCCAGTCCAAGCTTATCGCCGTATTATTTTCCCGCAGGCACTCGTTATCGCTTTACCGAACTTTGGGAATGGAATGATTGCGTTATTACAAGAAGGAGCGCTTGCTTATACAATCGGCTTAATTGATATTGTCGGTAAGGCAAATTTAATTATCGCAAGTAATATTAATGCACATGCATTAGAAATATATATCGCTTTAGCCATTGTTTATTGGGTGCTGTCGATTATTATCGAAAAATTCTTCGCTATGCTAGAAAAGTTTTTTGGTAAGGGGAAAAAGACATTAGAAACAACGTAAGGAGGCGTAACCGTGAATTATCAATTTTTAGTTGAAACATTTTTTGTTGCATTATCAGGTGTACCTATCGCACTCCTTGTGACAATTGTTGCTATGCTTGTTGCTTTACCACTAGGCTTCCTACTAGCACTAACACGGGTCAATAAAATCCCGGTGATCCATCATATAGCAAAGATATATGTCTCCTTTGTCCGAGGTACACCGATAATCATTCAAATCTTTATTATTTATAGTAGTATTCCATTATTACTTAAAATTATTTTTGAAAAATATAATATTGCCTATGACATTTATAAAATCAATCCAATCTGGTATGCATTTATTGTCTTCGCATTTAGTACGACGGCAATTTTAATAGAAGTATTTCGTTCTGCTTTAAGTACGATTGATAAAGGTCAGCTAGAGGCAGCTCAAGCAGTAGGCTTAACAACATTTCAAGCTTATCGCCGTATTATTATTCCGCAGGCTTTAGTAGTAGCGATGCCGAATATTTGTACAGCCACAGTCAATCTCATTAAAGCGACGTCTTTAGGCTATGCAATGTCCTTACCTGAAATTACATTAAAAGCTAAAGTAGCTGCCAATGTTGGCTACAATTACGTGGAAGCATATATTGATATTTTCATTGTGTACTTAATTTTATGTAGTACGGTTGAATACATTTTTAAACGATATGAAAAACATTTAAGTAAATTCAAAGTGGCAAAAGCCTAAGGGGTGAACGAGTATGCTAGAAATTAAAAATATTCATAAATCATTTGGTAACAATGAAATTTTAAAAGGTGTCGATTTAGCCATTGATAAAGGAGATGTTGTCGTTATTTTAGGTCCCAGCGGCTCGGGAAAAACAACATTATTACGTTGCATTAACTTTTTAGAGAAAGCCGACCAGGGACATGCGACATTTGGCGATATCCAAGTAGATTTTCAAAATGTGAAGAAGAAGGACGTACATTCTATTCGACAACGGGTAGCCTTTGTATTCCAAAATTACAATCTTTTTACGAATAAAACAGCGCTAGAAAATGTGACAGAAGGGCTTATTATAGGACGTAAAATTCCAAAGACAGAAGCCATAGATATTGGCAAAAAAGCGCTTGATAAAGTAGGTTTATCAGAAAAATATGATGCCTACCCAAGTCAATTGTCTGGAGGCCAGCAACAACGAGTCGGTATTGCACGGGCAGTAGCGTTGAACCCTGATATTATTTTATTTGATGAACCGACTTCTGCACTTGATCCAGAGCTAGTAGGAGAAGTCCTTCAGGTTATGAAAAACATTGCAGCAGAAGGGACAACGATGCTTGTTGTCACACATGAAATGGGCTTTGCAAAAGACGTAGCCAACCGAGTGATTTTTATGGACGGTGGTGTCGTTGTAGAAGAAGGAAGCCCACATGATATATTTGTTAATCCGAAAGAAGAGCGCACGAAGAAATTCTTAAAACGTGTAATTCCTGAGGATTATAATTACTACATTTAAAAAAGAGAATCTGCTAGCCTTTAATCGAAGCATGCAGATTCTCTTCTTTATTGAAATTAAAGTTTTAAAAAATGGGTTAACTCATTAATGGAATATATATGCAATTCGTGCATAGCTCGTGTACAAGCTGTGTAAAAATAATTACGTTCTGTTTCTCTAAAATAAGTAGCTGAGGAAGCATTGTATATTAAGACAGCGTCGAATTCAATTCCTTTTGCCATATAAGCAGGCAACAGTAAAATACCTTTTTTAAATTGATTTGTATGATGAGTAATGAGCTGAATATCTACTTGGTCTTTCATTTGTTCAAAAACCTTCGTACACTCTTGCTCTGTTTTACAGATGACTGCAATTGTTTCGAAATTTAGGGACAAGCTGTTAATCTTTTCGACAAGCTGTTCGATTAAATCTATTTCATTCGAAACAATCGTGATCGTCGGTTCTGAACCAGTTCGATTAAAGGCTTCTACTTTTGCGTTCTCATGTAAAATCTTCGAAGTAAGGTGAATAATTTGTTTTGTTGAGCGATAACTTTTCGTTAATATTATTTTTTCTGCTTGTTCACCATACAATTGTGGCGTCAGCAGTGAAGGGTTTTTAAAGGTATGTGGATGGATAGTTTGATGTCCGTCGCCTAATATAGTCATACGTGCACGTGGAAATAATTGTTGTAATACAAATAGCTGAAATGGAGAATAGTCTTGTGCTTCATCAACCAAAACATGACGAATCATCGTATTTGTTCGTTGACCTTCTATTTTGTCCTGCAAATATAAAAATGGAGCGGCATCTTCATATGAAATAATGCGCTTTGTTAAATTAGGGAGTGTTTGTTGACAGATTTCTTCCCAATGGTCGGGTAAAAAGTTCTGTAATTGCTGATGAATAGTATTGTTCATATCAAACAGTTGACGATAAATGCCTAACAAATGAACGAACTTTAATTGTTTCACAGATTGACGAAGTGGCTTGAGCTGTTTTTTGACAATTTGGATGGCTATTTTCTTGCGCTCTTGCTCAAAATCATCAAAGGAGTTTTCTGAAAAGCGACCTTCATGTAAAAGTTCACTATAGGTTTTTGTATATTCTTCAATGTCTAACAGTTCACTAGCTTCTTCTACCCATTCTTTCGTCCGTTCTGTCTTTTCAATTTTCGATAGTTGTTGTAATAACCATTCTTTCACTAACTGTAGTCGATTTGGAATGGGAATTGTCGCATTGAACGAATAAAAGTACTCAGCAATTTCTTGCGCTGTAATAATTCTTTCTCCTCGAAAAACGATGTTTTTAAATAGCAAACCGTCATCGGCAAGGTACTCTATATATTTGTCCATCACTTCTCGATATTGGAGGCTAGCTTTGAAAGAAATAGTAGTAAGCTTCGTTTGGTAGAGCAAGTCATTTTTCTCTGTTAAAAGTGACTCCAATTGCTCGTAAGGATACTCCAATTGGAACTGTCGACCTAAACGTTTTGTTGCATATTCGGAGAAGGTTAATTGCTGCATATTATCTTCACCTAAATCCGGTAAAACGGTATGAACATATTGATTAAAGAGCTGATTAGGTGTAATCAATAAAATTTGATCAGCAGTAATTTGGTCTCGATAATGATACAACAAATAAGCAACGCGTTGGAGAGCAACAGCTGTTTTTCCACTACCCGCGACACCTTCTACAATGAGATAAGGCGTGTTGACATGTCGAATAATTTTATTTTGTTCGGCTTGAATCGTTGCTACGATGCTACGGATATGTTCATTTGCATTTTGAGCGAGAATATCGAGTAATAAGTCATCACCTATTGTTAATCCAGTATTAAACATCGATTGCAATTGACCATTCTTAATGATAAATTGCCGCTTTAAAAGCATCTCACCTTGAATGTCGTCAGTCGCTGTTTCATAAGTAGCTGGGCCAGGGGTGTAATCATAATACATACTTGATATAGGGGCTCGCCAATCATAAATTAGTATGTTTTCATTATCTTCATCCATTAAGGTTGCTACACCGATATAAATCTTTAAAGGTTCGTTTTGCCCATCCTGTAAAAAATCAATGCGAGCAAAATAAGGTGATTGCAGTAAGCGGTCATAAGTTTTTACATCCTTGATGGCACGTTGCTGAGCATGTTGAGAATCGGATAAGAGCTCCGCCTGTTGTTTAATAGCATAATAAGTTTCGTCTATATCCTCAGGAGTATCTAAATTCACTCTGACGTCATCCCAAAAGGTTTTCTTCAATGTTAAAACATTGTCTCTAACATCCTTTTCTTTTTGTAGTAACTCCTCTTTTTTGTGATCAACTGTATTTAAACAAAGAATAAGGTACTGATTTTCTTCTGTTCGTTCATATTGCTGTTCCAATGTTACTCACATTCCTTTCAAAATGGATTTAGAATCGGGAAATTTATCATACAGCTAGTTTGGAAAGAAGTATAGTCTAGTAATTTTGGCAAATTTATGATATAATTAAATTATAAAAGAAAATCAAATTTTTGATAAAAGACTGTTCCTGAAAAGTTGGGGCAGTCTTTTTTGTAGCCTGATTTCTCTCTTTTGGAGAATGTTACTTTTTATGGATAGTATCCTATCTTTTGGTATGGCATCATGAGTTTAAGGTGATGGAGGTGGAGGTTTGCTAATTCCTTATGAAATGGCGCCGCGCCTTGTGATAACGCACCTTTATGATTAATGTAGTGTTGTCGCTGACGCTACGCTTTCGCACAGATGTTGGCCCGAGAGGCTAAATGGATGCCTTTAAGAAAGCGTCCGGTAGGAACGAAGATCAACTCCACGTTATGATAATTATCCCTGTGTCTCTTTGTTGTTATTTTAACCATCAAAAATTAATGTCTATACTTTAAAGCTAAGCTGATGGTTAATTTTTGATAAATAAGAAGAATAGAAGTCGATTACAAACTAAAGAATATGTTTCTATAAACGATATAGACACTTGAAAGGGGGTGAAAAAATGAAGGTGATATTTACAGTTGGGTTACCTGGTAGTGGTAAGAGCACGTTCGTTAAGGGGCTAGCCAAAAGCGAAAACGCGCTTATTCTTTCAAGTGATGCTATACGTCAAGAGTTATTTGGTGATGCTACAAGGC
Source organism: Lysinibacillus sp. G1-3 (assembly GCF_056322905.1). NCBI lineage: Bacteria > Bacillati > Bacillota > Bacilli > Caryophanales > Bacillaceae > Lysinibacillus > Lysinibacillus sp. G1-3. The sequence continues at coordinate 96,670 of NZ_JBWHYQ010000010.1, read as the reverse complement.
AGCAATCGCGAATGGTATTCCGTGTTTTGTATGAGCGTTTAAATGAATGTGTGGCCAAAGGGCAATCTGTTATTGTTGATGCGACAAATATCGAGAGAGAACGTAGGATATTTGCTATAGGTAAAATGTCTCGTTATGTAAAGTTTGTTTGTTATTATTTTGATACACCTTATGAATTGTGTGTATCAAGAAATCAACAAAGAAAGAGAAAAGTTCCGTTAGTAATTATGGAAAAGATGAGAAAGAATTTGGAGTTTCCGATAGTGGGGGAAGGGTTTGAAGAGGTGCATATTGTACATGAAGCGAGTCCGTATGAAATGTCAAAAGAGCAGTTTATTTCACTAATCCAAAGTGAAACCACATATGAGGAGCTTTTTCAGAAGTTAAGATCAGTCCAACCATTTAAGGAAATTTATCAATTTAATCAAGAAAATCCGTATCATCAATTTTTCCTTTGCCAGCATACGTATTTTGTTTATGAATATATGAATGAATACTATATGGAGAGTGACAAGCTTGCACTACAAATAGCTGCTCTATTTCATGATGTAGGGAAACCGTTTTGTAAAAAATATAAAGAATTACAACAAAGATATGGATATTATGGACATGAAAATGTATCTGCTCAAATGGTATGCCATTTTTTATTAGAACTTGGCTTTGAAGAAGACTTTGTTTTAAAGGTTGTTAATTTAGTGCAATTTCATATGTTAATTCAATATGGAGGCGATAATGGATCGAGTAAGATTTATCATTTATTAGATGGTGACTTATTAACAAAGCTTTATTTCTTTCGTGAGGCAGATCAATTTGCGAAGTAGATGTAAATAAAGGAAGTGAGTTTATGACCAATTTGATGAAATATCCAAGAAGCTTTCATTTGCCGTGGAGTAGAGGGTATACACATGATGATAAGGTTGCTAAAAATGTTAATCATTTTATTGGAAAAGAGGTTGTTGTAACCGAAAAATTAGATGGGGAAGGAACAACACTGTATCAAAACGATATGCATGCTAGAAGCTTAAATTCAGGAGATCATCCATCTAGGCATTGGGTAAAAACGTTTCATGCTACATTTGCATTCCAAATTCCAGAAGCGTGGAGATTATGCGGTGAAAACGTTTATGCCAAGCACTCCATTTACTACAATGAATTAACTAGTTACTTTTATTTATTTAGTATTTGGAACGAAAAAAATATGTGTTTAAGCTGGGATGAGACAGTCCATTATGCAGCTAAACTGGGGATTGAAACGGCGCCTGTATTATATCGGGGCATTTTCGATGAAGAAAAAATAAAGAAGACGTTTACAGGAAAATCACTTCTTGGGGGTGAGCAGGAAGGGTATGTTATTAGAAATGCGGCTTCCTTCCATTATGATGATTTTCGATTTAATCTAGGGAAATTTGTGAGACAGAATCATGTTCGAACAAGCGAACATTGGTTAAACGAAGAAGTGATACCTAATCAATTGAAATAAGTGAGGCATACCTACTAAAAGAAAAAGGACTGAGAAAAATGTAATTCTTTAATTTGAAATCAATAAAAAATAATGTATATGAGGAAGTATGCAGTGGCTGCATGTCCCTTTATAAAATAGGGATTCACAGGTTCGATTCCTGTCAACCTCACTAAATGAAATAATAGAAAAATTAGTTTTTGGATATAGTGTCGACATTGAAGCATGTCCACTATATAAAAATGAACGCCCAAGCGAAAATGGGCGTTCATTTTTTATAGCTGGTTATTTTGTGTAGTTATCAAAATAACCTTGGATATAAATCATTGGTGTTCCTTTGTCGCCTGAACCTGAAGTTAAATCTGAAAGAGAGCCGATTAAGTCTGTTAAACGACGAGGCGTTGTACCTTGAGCGGCCATTTGCCCAGTTAAATCTTCATCTTTGTTTTGGATATACTCAGAAATGGCTGCTTTTAATTCTTCGCCGCGAAGTTCCGCAAAATCGTTATCCGCTAAGTATTTTAGTTTTACTTCGTTTGGTGTGCCGTCTAATCCAGCTGTGAAAGCTGGAGAAACAACAGGGTCAGCTAACTCCCAAATCTTACCCACAGGATCTTTAAAAGCACCATCACCGTAAACCATTACTTCAACTGTTTTACCAGTAGCTTCCTTGATCTTTGCTTGGATGCCATCAACGATTGGTTGGCAAGTATGTGGGAATAATTTTACGCTATCTTCAGTAGCTTTATTTGAACCAAGTAGACCATATTCTGCATTAAAGCCAGAGTCGTTATTAGGCTCAGATAAAATATTATCAAGACTGTATACTTTTTCGGCACCATTTGCCGTTAAAATACGTTTTGTGCGTAAGCGTGTATGAATATCACAAGTTAAAACGCTCTTCGTAAAATCTAAAATTGTTTTTGGGTTGTTTGAAAAGATAACTTCACAAGACGCGCCTTCAGCTTCGATTAGTTCTTTATAATATTCAATATAATCTACGCCTGTAAATGTATGTTTTTTATAGCCGAAATGCTCACGGAATTCAGCCTCAGTTAAAGTATCTGTCCAAGGATTAATCCCTTTTACATCTAGCTCATCGATATCAACTAGGTGGTTCCCAACTTCATCAGATGGATAGCTAAGCATAAGAACAACTTTTTTAACGCCTTTTGCAATACCGCGTAAGCAGTTAGCGAAGCGATTGCGGCTTAGGATTGGAAAAATAACACCAACAGTATCATCACCAAACTTAGCAGCTACGTCCGCTGCGATGTCATCGATGGATGCATAGTTACCTTGTGCACGCGCTACGACAGATTCTGTTACTGTAACGATGTCACGATCTTCAATTGAATAGCCTTCAGTCTTTGCTGCGTTTAATACTGTATCAACAACAATTTGCTCAATATTATCGCCTTCGTTAATAATCGGACCACGAAGACCTCTTACTACTGTACCAACTACACGTTCCAAAATAATCTCTCCTTATTAATAGATAAATGTATGATTAATAGTTATGCCTCGGCATGATTGCGTCTGGAACCGGCTGTGGGTTTCACAAAAAAACTCCTTGCCGATTCTTTTTCGCCTACTGAAAAAAGTTAAATATTGTGAAATTAAATCAATATGGTTTTACTATACGCCTCTTTAGTGATATAAGTAAAATTAATAGTTCGTATAATAGCTATAAGAGGTGCTTATATGATAGGGAAATTAGATTTATATCGCGTTTTTAGTATTGTTGCTAAAAATAATAGCTTTTCAAGTGCTGCTAAAGATTTATATATGACTCAACCAGCTGTTAGCCAAGCTATGATGCAATTAGAAAAGGAGCTCGGCACACGTCTTTTTAATCGCACACCTAAAGGGGTGACATTAACAACTGAGGGCAGCCTTCTGTATGAATATACAAATTCAGCATTAGGCCTTTTAGATGCTGGCGAGGAGAAGCTGCTAGAATTTAAAAATTTAACAACAGGTCAGTTGAAAATTGGGGTAGGGGATACTATTTCTCGTTTCTTTTTAATGCCTTATCTAGAGGCATTTCATACGATGTATCCAAATATAAAATTACAAATGTTAAATGGAACGACTTCGGAAATTTGTAATTTTATTAAATCTGGTGAGGTTGATATAGGACTTTGCAATTTTCCGATAGAAGATCCGACATTACAGTTAACCGCTTGCACAGAGGTTCAAGATATTTTTGTATGTGGCGAGAAGTACAAAACGTTGGCTTCAAAAAGTATAAGCTTTGAGGATCTACTAAAGTTTCCACTTATTTTTTTAGAGAAAAAGTCTAATTCAAGAAAGTACGTAGAAGATTATTTGTTTGCAAGAGGAATCCATATTGAACCTGAGTTTGAGCTTGGTTCACATGATCTAGTGCTAGAATTTGCACGAAGTAATTTAGGGATTGCCTGTGTAACGAAAGAATTTTCTAAGGATTATTTGCAACGTGGCCTTTTATATGAGTTAACATTAATAGAAAGTATTCCAACACGAAGCATTGGCATGTGTTATTTAAAAAGTGTGCCTTTATCTCGAGCAACGTTGAAATTCGTAGAAATTATTGAGCAAAAGCAGGAGCGTAAACGTATAAATCCAAGATTTATACAGTGAGCTTAGAGAGTAGTGTTGAAAAATAAAATGATGAAGAAGATCTTTGTGAATGTTGTAGTGCTTTAGCTGAGGGTGATTTTCATACCCCCAGGAAAGCGCCTAGCCGGAACGGAAATCAACCCCTTGTTTTGCCGAAGAGTTATATATTTAAGCTTTTTTTAATAGTGCCTCTATAAGAGTGTCAACATTTCGTTTGTTTTTCATTGTAGGTGAGTACAAATAAGAAAATGTTCGTGTAAAATGTTGATCCTCGAGAGGTAAGATTTTTATATCGTTATTTTTTAATTCACGCTCAATGACACTAGCGGACAGTAATGAAAGTCCAAGCCCTTGAATCACGCTTTCTTTCACACCTTGATTACTACTAATAGTAAGAAGTGAACGTACTTGGAGCCCGTTTGCTCTAAATAAATGATCTAAGTAATAGCGTGTTCCAGAGCCATCTTCACGTGCAACCCAATTTTGCTGCTGTAAGTCCGCAACCGTAATAGTTGGTACCTTTGCAAGAGGGTGATTACTCGCACTGACAATAAATAATTCATCTTGCATAAACGGATGAATAATAAGTTCATGGTCGTGTGCCTGTCCTTCAATAAGACCGATATCGACTTGTAACAATTTTGTATATTGAATGATTTCTTTCGTATTGCCAATAATAACTTGAAGCTCTAACTGGGGGAATTGCTGTTGTAGGCTAGCTATGATAGGAGGCAAAATATATTCGCCAATTGTAAAACTAGCCCCAACCACAAGTGTCCCTTGGATTTCATGATGATAGGTTAAAATATCTTCCTTTGCTGCTTCCGCAATTGCCAGCATCTGTTTAGCTCGTTTATATAAAATTTCTCCAGTTGGGGTGATTTGTACAGATTTTGGTGAACGGATAAACAAGGTCGTTTGAAATTCTCGTTCTAAGTTTTTAATGTGTAAACTGACACTCGGCTGTGAAATATGAAGTATTTCGGAGGCTTTCGTAAAATTATTGACTTCTACCAGTGTGATAAATGTTTTTAAAGCATCATACTGCATATCGTCACTCCTATCATTAGAAATATTAATAATTGCCATTATATATATGTATTTTACTAATGATTAACTTTCTAATAAAGTATTAATCATCAAGGATGAAAGAAGTGAACAATATGGATAATGGACAACGTAGGTTAAAAAGTTTCCTGACCCCTGCGTTTATGAAGGGGATATTGTTGACACTCATTATTGCCTTAGTGGCGAAGTATATTTCGACATTTCCGTTCTTCTCAATATTAGGGCAGCTTGTCATTGCCATTATATTAGGTATGACTTGGAGAGCAGCCTTTAAGGTGCAGAATACTTGGCAAACAGGCATCACATTTTCAAGTAAAAAATTATTACGCCTCGGCATTATTTTATTAGGTATGCGTTTGAATTTAATGGATATTTACAATGCTGGAGCGAGTGTCTTTCTTATCGCGTTTATTAATCTAGTATTTGCTTTACTTGTTGTATATGGCTTAACGAAGGTATTTCATGTCGATAAGAAACTCGGTATATTAACAGCTTGTGGCACAGCTATTTGTGGAGCTGCTGCCGTTGTCGCTATTGCTCCTCAAATTAAAGCAAATGAAAAAGAGACAGCAGTGGGCGCAGCGATTGTTGCATTATTAGGGACTGTATTCACATTAGTCTATACGGTGTTATACTCAGTATTTAATTTAACCCCTACTGAATATGGTATTTTTGCGGGAGGCACTTTACATGAAATTGCTCATGTTATTGCAGCAGCCTCTGCTGGTGGGAATGAAGCAATTGATATGGCGGTTATTGTTAAGCTAACACGTGTCGCATTGCTTGTACCAGTAGCCATTGTCATCGGTATTTTATATCGGAGAATGGACAAGAAGCAGGAAAAGGAAGGATTTTCACTGTCAATCATTCCATGGTTTATTCTCGGGTTTTTAGCGATGAGTGCTATTAATTCATTAGGGATCGTACCAGCTAATGTAGCGCAAACATTTGTAAATATCGCTTATATTTTAATCGGCATGGCAATGGCCGGACTAGGTTTAAATGTAGACATAAAAACCTTTAAACAATTAGGTGTAAAGGCGTTTATTGCCGGACTGATCGGTTCGGTTTGTTTATCAATACTTGGATATGTTTTAGTTATTTTCATGCGATAAAGTATTAAAAAACCTGCATTTTTAAAAATGCAGGTTTTTTTTAGATAGAATCAGAAGATATGTTAGTTATTATCCCGCTTCCTCGGAAATAGTGAGGATAGGAGATATAAAATCAATTATGCCTCGGCATAATTGGGTCCGGAATCGGCTTTGTGCTTAGGCCTGCAAGAGGGCCGACACGTACCGAAAGCGTAGCGACAGGTACAGGAGTTTGGACACCTGCTGAAAAAGTTAAAAGTTAGCGTAATGCTTCAATTGAAGAAGCTAATTCAGCTATAACTATTTTGCTACCGATCATTGGACTGTTTTTAGGTTTTCCACCCTCAGAGCTTTGTCCAGGACGGTGATGTGCCGCAGCGAATGCATCGCTATTTCGCCAAGCTTGGAAATGCTCCTTTGTCTCCCAGTACATATTGACGCTCATTTCGTCATAAGTCGGATCATCAGTTGAAACTAGTACCTCTACTTTATGGAAGCCTTCAAACTGTTGTAGAGGACCTGGTTTTGTAAAGTTCGGTGCCATTTTTGCAGCAAAGCCGGGTTTGACTTGAATACGATTTGTAACAACAATCATGCTTTTCCCCCCTAATCATTTTTAGTTAAAAAAATCTACTATACGAATGAATTATCAATGATTATCATTCGCAATCAATGATAATTGGCTTAGGAAGACATTGTCAATAGATTTAAATTGTAAATAGCTCGATATTTGAAGTGTTGGAACCATACATAGAAATATACTTCGCTATAAGAATGAACAGACGCACTAGCTCCTGACATTTAACTGACATAATCCGATGATATAATGAAAATACGAATGAGCTGGTAACGAGGTGAAGGACATGGCAAAAATATTAGTAGTAGAAGACGAATATGCAATAAGTCAAGTTTTGAAGGCATATTTGAAAAAAGTAGGCTTTGATGTTGTGCAATGTTTTAATGGTGGACAGGCATTGGATATATTTCAAAAGGTGCAACCTAATTTAGTATTACTCGATATTATGTTACCAGAAAAAAATGGTTGGTTCATTTTAAAGGAAATTAGAGAATGTAGCTCTTGTCCAGTGATCATGCTAACGGCATTAGGCGATGTAAATAATCGATTAGAGGGTTTTGATCAAGGTGCAGACGATTATATTGCAAAGCCATTTATAGCTGATGAGGTAGTAGCAAGAGTAAAGGCAGTTTTAAGACGTGCTGAAGGAAGTTATAGATCTTCAGAAATAAAACGCTTTGGTGAGCTAGAGATTGATATGAAAGGCCACCGAGTGCTACTTAAGGGAGAAGAAATTATTTTAACGCCTAGAGATTTATCGGTGCTCTTATTTTTGGCAGAACACCCAAATCAAACATTTACACGTGATCAACTGATCGATCAAGTTTGGGGATGGGAGTATGAAGGTAGCGATAGAGCGGTGGATTTAGCTGTGAAGCGACTCAGAAAGGTACTTAAGGAGTGGGATGAGGAAGAGGGAGAAATAAAGACACTACGTGGATTGGGGTATCAGCTAAGTGTTCACAAAAAATAAGCGAGTATCTTTACGCAACTATTGGACAAGCCGCTATTTACTAACGCTCTTTGTAGGTCTAGCTATTATCTCTTTTATTTCTGCGGCATGGATTCGACATACGACGTTTCAAAATCGACTAGAGATGATGGAATTTATAGCAGATGAGACTGTATTTCGCCTAACAGATACTTCTGGACAAAATAATGGACCTATGGGAGGGATTCCAGGGTTTATTGGTAATCGTGAGCGATCTACTATGCGAGAAATTGATCCCGTTTTATATGTTGTAGATACGGCAGGCAATATAGTAAGCAGCAATCGACCGATGCCTCCGGGGAGTGAAAAAAATGTTGCCAACTTACTGGATAGTGAAGAAGGGACAAAGAAGATAACTTTAACGAGTGAGGGACGAGAGTTAGCTCAATATGTCGTAAAACGAAAACTTGAAAAGGACAATAAGGTAGTTGGCTGGGTGCTTGTCTTAGAGAAAAAGGACAATTTAACGAAGGTTAACCAAGCATATGGACAACTGGCATTATTAATTGGAGCACTTGCTGTATTAGGTTGGGGTGCTATTTATTTTTTATCAAAACGTTTAGCGTATCCAATAAAACAAGTTGCCGAAGCCGCAAAGCAAATGCAAGAAGGAAACTATACATTGGATTTGCCTCAAAATATTAAGGAAGAAGAAATTTATGAGCTCGTTAGTTCTTTTAAGGAAATGGCGAATAAGCTAGAACAATTAGAAAAGACTCGAACGGAACTATTAGCAGGCGTCACCCACGAGCTAAAAACACCAGTTACATCAATTAGTGGATTATTGCAGGCAGTGAAAGATGGAGTCGTTACAGGTCAAGACGCTAGTGAATTTATTCAAATGGCGCTAGTAGAAACGACGAAAATGAAAACGATGGTCGGTGATTTGCTAGCTTACAATCATTTTGCGGTAGATGCAATTCCAGTAAAGCTTGAAACAGTAAGTGTTAATCAATTAGTACGTGATGCTGTAGCACAATGGGAAGTCATGCAGGATAATGAAAATGTTAAAATACAAACGGATCTCCTTACAGAATCTGCTGATGTACACGCGGATGTTGTAAGAATACAGCAAATAGTTACAAATTTATTGACGAATGCAAAGCAGGCAATGCAAGAAGGGATCGTTACCGTAAAGCTTATGGAAAAAGAGGATGCTGTATCAATTACTGTAAGGGACACTGGATACGGTATTCCTCAAGAAGATCAAGCATTTATCTTTGAGCGTTTTTATAGAGGCGAAAATAAAAAATATGCGGTCCGTGGGTTAGGCTTAGGATTATCACTTAGTAAAATGATGGCGCAATCTATAGGTGGTGATTTACGCTTAATTGACAGTAATTCATCAGGAACATGCTTTGAAATTATACTAAAAAAGGCTATTACGCTCTAAAAGGCGTAGTAGCTTTTTCTTTGTGAAAAATTTTGAAGGAAATGTTAAAGCTGACATCTGACTGACACATTAGACCTTTATAGTAGGCATTGTAAACGAGAAACCAAAAGAAAGGATGGGATCAAGGATGGCCGCAAACAAAAGGTTTTTCCGAATGATCGCCTTACCTGCTTCATTATTAATGCTACTAGCTGGATGTGGTGAGAGTAACGATTATGTGGCGAAGGTTGACGGTGAAAAGATATTACAAACAGAATTAGATGACGCATTGCGTGAACAATACGGTACAGAGGTAATAGAAACACTAATTACCAATAAAATAGTTGAGCTAGAGGCGAAAAAAGAGGGTGTTTCTGTATCTGAGGACAGTATTCAAGAAGAGTATGAAGAGTTAGCGGAGTCGTATGGCGGAGAGGAATCCTTACAAGCAGCACTAGAGGAAAATGGACTGACAGAGCAAAGTGTGAAGGATAATATTCGCATGTATCAACTTACAAAAAATGTTATTGCTACAAGCATCGACATATCAGATGAGGAAGTAGCTCAATATTTTGAAGACAATAAGGATAGCTATGGACAAAAGGAAGAGGTCGTAGCCAGTCATATTTTATTGGAGGATAAAGCAACAGCAAAAGATGTGCTAGCAAAAATAAAAGCCGGTGAGGATTTTGCAGATTTAGCAAAAACTTATTCAATTGATACAACAACGAATGAGGCTGGCGGGGAAATAGGTTATATTAGCCGAGGACAAATGGAGGAGCAGTTTGAGGAAGTAGCGTTTGGCCTTGAAAAGGGTAGCATCAGCGACATCGTACAAACATCAGAGGGCTATCACATTATTAAAGTAACCGATAAAGTACCGGCAGAAGAGGCAGTATTCGAAGATCTAAAAGATGAAGTTTATGCAACGGTGCTTGAGGAGCGCATAAATGAAGAGTATGCGTCTTGGTTAGCTGAAAAGCAAGAGCAATACAAAATTGAAAAAATGTAAGGAGTGAACTATATGCCAACTCTTACTTCGTTTAACCCTAACGGTCGAAAGGAGATTAAACAGGCCATCTCTTATCCGGACTATGCATTATTAAAAACTAAACTTCGGCATGTGATGCAGTTAGACAAGCATGCTGGGATGAATGGTAAGTATTTAATTCGCAGCACATACTTCGATAATTTTGCAAACAAGGTCCTAAATGAGAAAAAAGAGGGCTTTATCAATCGAGATAAATATCGAGTACGAATTTATGGTAAGTCCACAGAGATTATAAATTTGGAGCGGAAAAGTAAACGTAATAATTTAACGTTTAAAACGAAGTGTGCCATATCTCAAAAGGAATTTGAACAAATGCGCGTTGGGGAAATCGCTTGGATGGAGAAAGACAAACGAGCGTTAATACAAGATTTATATAAGGAAATGAAGTATCACCAATTGAAACCGATGACAGTTGTTGATTACGAGCGAGAGGCTTACATCTATCCCTTTGGAAATGTGCGTGTCACATTTGATAGTAAAGTACAATCGAGCTTACGTAATACAGATATGTTTCATCCGAAACTGCCGATGGTTGATGTACTTGAGCCAAACTTAGTTATTTTAGAAGTGAAATATGATGAGTACTTGCCAGATATTATTAAGTACTTATTACAATCAGTAGATACACGTGCTGAAGCATATTCGAAATATCAGCTTAGTCGTATGTACGTATAAAGGAGAATTAAACAATGGATACTATAAAATTTAACGATATTTTTAAATCCAGCTTTTTAGAGAAAACAGCATCATTTTCATTAATAGATTCAATTTTAGGGTTAGTTGTAGCGTTCTTTGTGGGGCTGTTTATTTACGCCGTTTACAAGAAAACCTTTAACGGAGTGATTTACTCACATTCCTTCAATATTTCGCTGCTCATTATGACAATGGCAACAGCACTAGTGATTATGGGAATAAGTTCAAATGTGCTGTTATCGCTAGGTATGGTTGGTGCGCTATCAATCGTGCGTTTCCGTACACCTATTAAAGATCCTATGGATTTAGTCTATATTTTCTGGGCAATAGTTTCGGGGATTCTTTGTGGTGCAGGATTTATTCCACTTGTTATTATTGGCGCAGTTTTAATTGGTCTTGTATTACTAGTGTTTGTAAACAAAATTACTGTGGAAAATCCATATTTATTAATTGTGAAATTTGAAGAAGATTATGCATGTGAGGAAGTAGAGCGTATTATTGCGGCACAGTCTAAAAAATTCGCTTTAAAATCAAAATCTATTATGTCGGATGTTGAAATTGAAACAACCTATGAAGTTCGTGTTAAACAAAATGATACAAAATTGATGGACAATCTTACAAAAGTACCTGGAGTAAAATCAGCAGTAATGCTTAGTTATGATGGTAATTTTACTGCTTAGTAACCACTCTGGAGGAGTTTTCTACTATGAAGAGAGGTGCAGATGATGATTAAAACACGGGTTGTCTATATTTGTATGGCAATTCTGGTACTCCTCTTTGTTGTTGTATTTGCTGTGCTTCCAAACGCGGGCATTGAAACGAAAAATACCGAGTTTTCCTATGAGACTATTGTATTTAATAAAAATAAAGTAACAGCATTAGATATTGAAATAGCCGAGGAAGATTGGACAGACATGCTAGAAAGTGCAGCAGATAAGGAGTTGAAGCAAGCTAATATCACGGTAAATGGCAAGAGAATAGAGAATGTAGCTATTCGTACAAAAGGAAGTTCATCACTGAACTCGATTGTAAATAGCGACTCGGATCGATATAGCTTAAAAATAGATTTCGATTATTACGATGATACACAAAGTTTATATGGCTTGAAAAAATTAAATTTAAACAATAATTTCAGTGATACAACATTAATGCGAGAATATGTTTCTTATGAGCTCATGGAACAAATGGGATTACCTACACCCGCTCATTCATATATGTATGTCACAGTGAATGGTAAGGATCAAGGTTTATTTTTAGGGGTAGAAGCGGTGGATGAAACATTCCTGGCAAATAACTACGGCTCTAATGATGGATTTTTGTTTAAGCCAGATGGGACAGGCAGTGATTTAAAATATATTAGTGATGATATTGCTGATTATACGGGAATTGGCTTAAAAACGAACGAAGGCAATGTCGATGAATCAAAATTCATTGAAATGATTGAAGCCATTAATAATGGCGGTAATATCGAAAAATATATTGATGTCGATGAGATGCTGCGTTACTTTGCTATGAACACAGCACTCGTAAATCTTGATAGTTATCAGGGAACTATGAAACACAATTACTATTTGTATGAGGAAAATGGTATGTTTTCGATTATACCATGGGATTTTAATATGTCGTTTGGCGGCTTTGGTGTTGGTGGTAGAATGGGTGGCAACAATAAAATCCAAGAAAATGCCGATATAAAAGCACCTAATGATGCACAGATAAATGATAAATCCGAAATGAAGCCTCAGAATAATGGTCAACAGCAACAGCCAAATGCTGACCGGAATCAGGGTGGACTCAATATGGGATTTGGATTGTCTGGGGATTTGATGGAAGATAGCGCTATTAACTTTAGTGTGACTACACCTGTATCTGGCACAACTTTAGAGGAGCGGCCGCTATTGAACGCCTTACTTTCCAATGAAGAGTATCGTGCTAAATATGAAGGCTATTTAGAAGAGATAGCGACTAATTACTTAACAGAAGATAACGTACAAAACATTACCAAAAAATTGGCATTGCTATTAACAACGTATGTGGAAGCAGACCCTACGAAATTCTCTACAACAGAGCAATTTATAGAAGCGGTAGAAGGGGAAAAGAGTCTCCCTGAATTTGCAAAGCAGCGCTCCGAATCTATTTTAAAGCAGCTGTCGGGGGAACTTGTTGTGGAAGCAACAACACAAGAGAATATGGCAATGCCTAATCCAGGCGAAATGGGTGACATGAACATTCCGATGCAAAGACCAGATGACTTTGATCCGAATCAAATGCCAGAGGATTTTGATCCTTCACAAGCCCCTCCGTTTAATCAAAATGGCGATAATAAGGGAGAAAGACCAAATGGTGGTGGTCCAATGCAACGACCTGACCAAAATGGAGGACCTATGTGGCCGAACCAAGGCGATGAGCAACTAAAGCAAGGAACCATTATCGATAAAAATACAGTTCTTACAGCGATTGTTTGTTTTGCGTTGTTAATAGTTGCACTGCTCTTTGTTTTAAAATTTAACCGAAGAGGTCGTTAAAAAAACCATATCCAAAACTTTTGGGTATGGTTTTTCCTTTTTATCGTGGTAAAATTAATCATTCTTTTTTAGGAGTAATAGTATGAATGAACATCAATTTGATAAATATTTACATATTAACACGGTGGGCGAACAATACGGCTTCCCTAAACTAGCTCATTACCATCGCTATGAACCAACACCGTATGTTGGCTTAGAACAATTATTTTCGGAGTATGAAATGCCTGATCATCCAGTGTTTATCGATATGGGATGTGGAAAAGGGAGAGTCCCTATTTATGTACATGATAAATTTCATATTCCTACAATTGGGGTAGAAATGGATGCAGGTTTTTATGCAGAAGCTGAGAATAATAAAAAGAGCTATCTTCAAAAGAAGAGTGCTCAAGCTCCGATTTCCTTTATTCATTCAATAGCGGAAGACTATGCAATACAACTATGCGACACGGTTTTCTTTTTCTTTAATCCGTTTTCAATCAATATTTTCCGTACAGTTATTCATAATATTTGGAAGTCTTATGAACTGCATATGCGCGAAATTCATATAATTTTATACTACCCACCATATGATTATTTGCAGTTTTTACATCATGGGACACCTTTTGAATTAATCCATGAGGTCCATCTTGAAAATGAAACAAATATTAACGAACGCCTCTGTGTGTTTGCACTAAAAAAAGCTTAGAGCTGAGCAATAATCCAGCTTTAAGTTTTTTTTACTTCTTTCCGATTCCGGGCTCAATTATACCAATGCATAATTGATGAAGGTTTAGCGACTAAAAGTAAACAAACGATGATTACTCCCTCTACTCCTCTTATTCCCCAGGTAATAAATAGTTATTAGTGGTTTCATATAAATACAACCATTTTAATGCCTGATACTCTAAATCATGCAATTTATGACTTCTTTTTACGAGACTTTATCGAAAAAAATAGTCAGAAATGATAGGTTTGTATGAATATTCATAATAAATTAATAGATAATTCACAAATTACTAATTATACAGAAAAATCACTCTAGACTAAATATAAGGAATGTTTTACAATGTAAAAGTCCTAAATGAATAATATTTTGATTCACTTAAAGATAGATAGTTATAAATTATAATTTTGGCTATTTTTGTTATTGAGCAAATGCTATTAATTGTTTATAATTATCTGAAATATCTAATATTTGAGAAAATTCTAGGGGGAATAAAATTATGAGAGAGAACAAAAAGCTTAAAAAGTTTGGCTCACTTCTAGTTGCATCTTCACTACTTGCAGGAGTTCTTGCGGGATGTGGTGGCGGAGATAGTTCAAGTTCGGGAGGAGGGTCATCATCAGGTGGTGGTTCTTCTGACGGTGATACTATTAAAATCGGTGCAAACTTAGAGCTTTCAGGGAACGTAGCTTCTTATGGTTCTTCGATTGGTGTAGGTGCAGACCTAGCAGTTAAAGAAATTAATGATAAGGGCGGAATCGACGGTAAAAAAATTGAGCTTATTAAAGTAGATAACAAATCTGAAAACTCAGAGGCTACTGCAGCAGCTCTTAAACTAGCAACACAAGATAAAGTAGTAGCAATGCTAGCTCCAGCAACTTCTGGTAATACAGTTGCTACTGTTCAAATTGCTAACAGCAATAAAATCCCGATCGTTACAGGTTCAGGTACTGCTCCTAACATTACAGTTAATGATGATGATAGCGTTAACGAGTATGCATTCCGTACTTGTTTCATTGACCCATTCCAAGGGATTGTAGCAGCGAACTTCGCTTCGGGTGAATTGAAAGCTAAAAATGTAGCTATTTTCGCGGACAACGCGTCTGACTATGCAAAAGGTTTAGCAAAATCATTTAAAGATACAATCACTAAAAATGGTGGGAAAGTTGTAGAAGAAGAAGCGTATGTCGCTAAGGATGCTGACTTCCGTACACAATTAACAAATATTAAAGCAGCTAAACCAGACTTTATTTTTATCCCAGGATACTATGAAGAGGTTGGTTTAATTGTTAAACAAGCGCGTGAAATGGGTATCGATGTTCCACTGATGGGGGCTGACGGTTGGGATTCACCTACTTTAGTAGAACTAGCTGGTGGGAAAGCACTGAATAACACGTACATCACAAACCACTATTCTGCAGAAGATCCAGATCAAAAGATCCAAGATTTCGTAAAGGCATTTAAAGCAGCGAACAGTGACAAAGCACCAGATGCATTCAATGCACTTGGCTATGACACAATTTACTACATTGCTGATGCTATTAAACGAGCAGGCTCTACGGATGGGGAAGCTATTAAAAATGCTTTAGCTGACACAAAAGATCTATCTTTAGTAACAGGTACTTTCTCAGTTGACGAAAACCATAACCCAATTAAAACAGCAACAGTTCTTGAATTTAAAGACGGTAAACAAGTGTTCAACTCTAAAGTTAATCCTTAATGTTTTCTTGAGCAAGGGGAGGCGGGTAAACACGCCTTCCTTTTTATGTTTTATCTTCATTCAATGTAGGCTCTCGCTATTAAAGGTAGTGAGATGAATGAGGATATAGTTCCTTTACAGTGTTCAAAATCTGGACGCAATTTTTCTAAAGCGAGATTGCTAGATAGACCATGAAAAAAATTTTTAAAAGACGACACAATTTACTCTATTTTCAATAATAACATGTAGTATAAATTCTATTTTTGCATTTTTCAAAAAATAAAAGGGGTGAACGCTCATGGAATGGATACAGCAGCTTGTGAATGGTATTTCACTAGGTAGTATTTACGCATTAATAGCGCTAGGGTATACGATGGTATACGGGATTATTAAGCTGATCAACTTTGCCCACGGCGATGTTTTCATGATTGGGTCATTTATTGGCTTTTACGCAATTGCTAAATGGGAGCTTGGCTTCTTCCCAGCACTATTATTGGCGATGGTGGTCTGTGCAATCTTTGGTGTTTTAATTGAACGTATTGCTTATAAGCGTTTACGAAATGCCACACGTATTGCAGCTTTAATTACGGCAATAGGTGTATCGCTACTAATTGAATATACAACGATCTACTTCAGAGGGGCGCAACCGGCGGCATACCCAGAAGTTATTACAAATAAATCATTTGATGTTTTCGGGGTTCAAATCGGTAGTACATCAATATTAATTTTATCTGTAGCAATTGTACTGATGATTCTTTTACAATTCATCGTACATAAAACTAAAATCGGGAAAGCGATGCGTGCAGTTTCTCATGATGCAGATGCAGCACGTTTAATGGGTATTAACGTAGATAATACAATTTCAGCAACATTCGCGATTGGTTCTGCTCTAGCTGGTGCAGCAGGTGTTATCTTTGGTGTTTACTATACGAAAATAGATCCATTAATGGGTGTTATTCCAGGGGTTAAAGCGTTTATCGCTGCAGTACTTGGTGGTATTGGGATTATTCCAGGTGCTATGGTTGGCGGTATGTTGCTAGGTGTAGTGGAATCATTAGTAAGTGCACTTGGTTTCTCTTTATGGCGCGATGCAGCGGCATTCGTTATTTTAATTTTAATTTTAATCTTCAGACCATCGGGTATCTTTGGTAAAAATGCCCGTGAGAAAGTGTAGGTGAGCGGTAATGATGAAAAAGTCTAAAGTATTCTGGGGCTATGCCGTATTAGCGCTAGTCATCTATGCAGTTGTTCAAATCCTTATTTCAACAAACATTCTCGATATTTACTATCAAAATATGTTGATCACAATGTGTATTAACATCATGCTTGCGGTCAGTTTGCATATTGTCATTGGGATTACTGGTCAATTCTCGATTGGGCATGCCGGCTTCTTAGCAGTTGGGGCATATGTTTCTGCAATTATTACAACTAAGCTATTGCTTCCGTTCCCATTAGCTATTTTCTTAGGGGCATTAGCAGCAGCGGTAGCAGGTTTAATCGTAGGTATTCCGACATTACGTTTAAAGGGTGACTATTTAGCAATTGCCACGCTTGGTTTTGCGGAAATTATACGTATTATCTTTTTAAATACGGACTATGTTGGTGGCGCGGCAGGGATGCAGGTTCTATATTTATCAAACTGGTCTTATGCATTCATAGGTGTTGTTCTAACAATTTTAGTTATCTCAAACTTTACGAATTCACGTCATGGACGCGCATGTATATCGATTCGTGAGGACGAAATTGCGGCAGATGCAATGGGTATTAATACAACCTACTATAAAGTTGTAGCTTTTGCGATAGGTTCCTTCTTCGCCGGCCTTGCAGGGGCCATTTTTGCACATAACTTTTACATTATCCAACCGACAACTTTCGGGTTCTTAAAATCATTTGATATTTTAATCTTTGTAGTTCTTGGTGGCTTAGGAAGTCTTTCTGGATCTGTCATCGCAGCTATTTTCTTAACAGTAGTCTCAGCATATCTAGCAAACTTCCCAGAAACACGTATGATTATTTACAGTTTAGTATTAATAGTCGTAATGCTATATCGCCCAACAGGGTTAATGGGAACAAAAGAAGTTGCGGACTTATTTAAGTTTGGTAAAAAAGGAGGTACAAAATAATGGCTGGAAACCTTCTTATCAATGTTGAAAACATGGGTATTCAATTCGGTGGTTTAAAGGCGGTACAGGGCGTTAATATGTACCTAAATCAAGGAGAGCTAGTAGGTCTTATAGGGCCCAATGGTGCTGGTAAAACAACTAGCTTTAACATGCTTACCGGAGTGTATATGCCAACGGAGGGCACGATTACATTTGACGGTATAAAGTTGAACGGGCTTGCACCATATCAAGTAACACAAAAAGGTATTAGCCGTACGTTCCAAAATATTCGTTTATTTAAGGAGCTATCTGTTTTAGATAATGTTAAGGTAGCGAACCATTCGCTTGCAAAGCATTCTATGTGGTCTTCCATTTTCCGCTTGCCGAATCATTTTAAAGGTGAGGCAGAAATGGAGCATCAATCTATTGAGTTTCTAAAAATCTTTGGTCTAGATGTTTATAAGGATGAGCTTGCGAAAAATTTACCTTATGGGATGCAGCGCCGTTTAGAAATTGCTCGTGCCTTAGCTGCAAAACCTAAGCTACTTTTATTGGATGAGCCTGCAGCAGGGATGAACCCGCAGGAAACGCAAGATTTAATGGAATTAATAGCGTTTATTCGTAAGGAGTTTGGCTTAACCATTCTTCTAATTGAGCATGATATGAGCTTAGTTATGGGGATATGTGAACGTATATATGTGCTCGATCACGGTCAACTAATCGCAGATGGGACACCAGAAGAAATTCGCAACAATTCAAAGGTAATTGAAGCGTACCTTGGAGAGGAGGTTATCAGCTAATGCTAAAAGTACAAAATATAGATGTATTTTATGGTAACATTCAAGCATTAAAGGGCCTCTCTTTAGAAGTAAATGAGGGTGAAATCGTAACGTTAATCGGTGCAAATGGTGCTGGTAAAAGTACATTATTAAAAACATTGTCGGGCCTATTAAAACCAAAGGGTGGCATCATTGAATATGAAGGCTTCTCTATCGCAGGGAAGGCTGCACAGACAATAGTAAAATCAGGTATTTCACATGTTCCAGAGGGGCGTCGCGTTTTTGCCAATATGTCCGTTGAGGAAAACTTAGAGCTAGGCGCATATCTTCGCAACGATAAGGCTGGCATCAAAAAAGATATGGATCATGTGTTTGAACTATTCCCACGTCTTTTCGAACGTCGGAAACAGCAATCAGGTACATTATCCGGTGGTGAGCAGCAGATGTTAGCGATGGGGCGAGCATTAATGGCAAAACCGAAATTGTTATTAATGGATGAACCTTCAATGGGACTTGCGCCACTCATGGTAAAAAATATTTTCAATATTATTGAGCAAGTCAACAAAGAGGGCACAACTGTATTGCTTGTTGAGCAAAATGCGAATATGGCATTATCAGTAGCGCATCGTGCGTACGTACTTGAAACGGGACGTATTGTATTATCAGGTACAGCAAAAGAGCTTCAAGAGAGTGACCAAGTAAAGGCCGCTTATTTAGGTGGTTTATAGAGGGAGAAGGCGTCTCAATTTCTGAGACGCCTTTTTTCGTATAAACGGAGGAGTGAGGCGACGGAAAGCAGTGCCAAAGCGACGGATAGAACAATCGAAATGACGGAAAGCGGGTCCAGAGCGACGGATAGAACAATCGAAATGACGGAAAGCGGGTCCAGAGCGACGGATAGAACAATCGAAATGACGGAAAGCGGGTCCAAAGCGACGGATAGAACAATCGAAATGACGGAAAGCGGGTCCAGAGCGACGGATAGAACAATCAAAGCGACGGAAAAAAAGGCCTAAACGACGGATACCACTTATCAAAGTGACAAAATAAGAGTAGCTTTCATCTTTTATTATTTGGTAATGTGGAAGAAAGGAGTGATGTTTTATGAAGTATTCAGCACAATATTTTATTGAAAATTTAAATTTAGCAGAGCATCCTGAAGGCGGGTACTATATATCCTCGTTTCGGGCATCGGATGATATGACTGTAAGAGATATACAGAGACCAATTTATACGAGTATTTATTTCTTACTACGTTCACAGGATATATCGCATTTGCATCGTTTGAAATCGGACGAGCTTTGGTATTATCATGCTGGCAGCCCACTAACTGTCCATATGATTTTCCCAGATGGTACATATGAGGCGAAGAAGCTTGGCTTAAATGTAGAGGCAGGAGAAGTACCACAAATTGCAGTACCGAAAAATACTATATTTGGCTCATCCGTAGAGGATGCAAATACATTTAGTTTAGTAGGCTGTATGGTTGCACCTGGCTTTGACTTTGAAGATTTCGAATTATTTACACAAGATGAGTTATTAGCTGACTATCCACAGCACGAGGAAGTTATTCGAAAAATGGCTTACACGACAATTCAAGAATAGAAGAAAAATAGCCGTCTCAAAATCATTTAAGACGGCTTATGCTATTGAAAAATGATTATATTAATGAAATTAAGGTGTCAAATTAATAAGGTATGACTCTTCGGCAAAACGAGGGGTTGATTTCCCCCATCCCCTTAAATGGCTTTATTTTGGTGTGTATTCAAGTAGTTTGAATAGTTCTGTTCGTTCTTTGTCTGTTAAATCGCGCCACTGTCCAACTTTTAAATTGCCAAGCTTTATATTCATAATACGAATGCGTTGTAGACGTTTAACGGAGTAGCCAAGCGCTGAACACATACGACGTATTTGACGGTTTAAGCCTTGCTCTAAAATGATTTTAAAGACTTTATCAGATATTTTTTCAACATGACAAGGCAGGGTTGTAGTATCTAAAATATCTACACCAGCGCCCATTTTCTTTATAAATTGCTCTGTAATAGGTTTATCGACTTGCACGATATATTCTTTTTCGTGATGGTTTTCTGCACGTAAAATCTTATTGACGATGTCCCCATCGTTAGTCAATAATAATAGCCCTTCTGACTCTTTATCTAGTCGTCCGATATGGAAAATACGAAGAGGATGATTGACAAAATCAACGACATTCCCTTTTATATGACGTTCAGTTGTGCTTGTAATTCCTACTGGTTTGTTTAAGGAAATATAAACGAGCTGTTCTTCTTTTTTTACCTCTTTTCCATCAACGCAAACCAGATCACCAGCCTCAACCTGACTGCCGACTGTAGCAAGCTCACCATTAATCGTAACTTTACCTTCTGCTATCCATTTATCTGCGCCTCGACGAGATACAATGCCTGTTTCACTTAAATATTTATTAATTCGCATACTGTTCTCCTATACATTTATATTATTTTTAAGTATACATTATAGTTGGTCGAACCGTGAATCCTAGAAGTTTTTCTAGTCAATATAAGCTACTTTGTAAGCCTAATCACAAAGCCGATTCCAGAGGCTATTATGCCGAGGAAAAATCGGTTCAAGAATAGATTTCAGTATTAATTCAATAAAATTTTAAAAAGTTGAAATTATTCTTCGTTTCTGACAATATATTGAGTAAGAGGGTATCTATGAAAATATCGTTTTTTCGATGAAAATGATGATTTTTGTAGATTATTTTCTCATTATTTTGTGTAAAGGGGAGAAGTAAAATGGTTTATGCATTTCCAAACACTGAAGGATCGGTAGTTCAATTCAAAGAGAAATATGAAAATTACATTGGTGGGGAATGGACACCTCCAGTGAAAGGACAATACTTTGATAATGTTACACCTGTTACTGGACAAGTTTTTACACAATTAGCTCGTTCTACTGCTGAGGATATTGAACTTGCAGTTGATGCAGCACATGCCGCAAAAGAAGAATGGGGCAAAACATCTCCAACAGAGCGTGCAAACATTTTACTTAAAATTGCGGACCGCATAGAGCAAAACTTAGAAAAGCTAGCCGTTGCCGAAACATGGGATAACGGAAAAGCGGTACGTGAGACATTAAATGCAGATATCCCTCTTGCGATTGATCATTTCCGTTATTTTGCTGGAGCTTTACGTGCACAAGAAGGCGCGGTAAGCCAAATCGATAATGATACAGTCGCTTATCATTTCCATGAGCCAATTGGGGTAGTAGGTCAAATTATCCCTTGGAATTTCCCGTTATTAATGGCCGTTTGGAAGCTAGCACCTGCACTTGCAGCTGGAAACTGTGTAGTGTTGAAACCTGCAGAGCAAACGCCAGCTTCGATAATGGTGTTCGTTGAATTAATAGAAGATTTATTACCATCGGGCGTACTTAATGTTGTGAATGGCTTTGGTTTAGAAGCAGGAAAACCATTAGCATCGAACCCACGGATTGGCAAAATTGCCTTTACTGGTGAAACTACGACAGGTCGCTTAATTATGCAATATGCTTCACAAAATCTTATTCCAGTTACATTAGAATTGGGCGGCAAGTCACCAAATATATTCTTTGAAGATATTATGGATGAAGACGATGCCTTTTTAGATAAAGCAGTTGAAGGCTTTGTATTATTCGCCCTAAATCAAGGTGAAGTATGTACATGTCCTTCTCGTGCAATAATTCAAGAGTCTATTTATGATAAATTTATGGAACGCGTCCTACAACGTGTTGAAGCGATTAAAGTTGGGAATCCACTTGATCCGAATACGATGATGGGAGCGCAGGCTTCGAGTGAGCAAATGGAAAAAATCCTTTCTTATTTAGATATTGGTAAGCAAGAAGGTGCAGAATGTCTAATTGGAGGAGAGAAAAATAATGTAGGAGCAGGTTTTGAAAATGGTTACTACATTAAGCCAACTGTCTTCAAAGGACATAATAAAATGCGTATTTTCCAAGAAGAAATCTTCGGGCCAGTTGTTGCCGTAACAACATTTAAAACAAAAGAGGAAGCATTAGAAATCGCAAATGACACACTATATGGTTTAGGTGCAGGTGTATGGACGCGTGATATGAATACGGCTTATCGCTTCGGTCGTGGTATTCAAGCTGGGCGTGTTTGGACAAACTGCTACCATGCTTATCCTGCACATGCAGCGTTCGGTGGCTATAAAATGTCGGGTGTTGGTCGTGAAAACCATAAAATGATGTTAGCGCATTATCAGCAAACGAAAAACTTATTAGTTAGCTACAGCGAAAACAAACTTGGCTTCTTCTAATTAGTAGGGAGGTGCATGAGCGTGGTCATGCGTGTTTTAGCAACTGAAGAAGCGCTAGCACTAATCGAATTATTGAAAGAAAAGCATGGGCCCATTATGTTTCATCAATCAGGTGGATGCTGTGATGGCTCCTCGCCAATGTGTTATCCAGAAGGAGACTTACTATTAGGTGACCAGGATGTTTGTCTTGGAGAGATTGGTGGTGCTTCCTTCTACATGCATAAAAATCAATATGATTATTGGAAGCATACACAAATAATCTTGGACGTTGTCGACGGTAGAGGTGGTATGTTTTCACTGGAAGGTGTTGAAGGTAAGAGGTTTTTAACAAGGTCAAGAGCCTTTTCCGCAGAGGAATTAAAAGAATTAGGATTAATTTAAGTGCACCGAACAAGCAATTAAGCAAATTTACTTTTAAGGACAGCGGCAAGAATATTGCCGCTTTTTTTTATGTTCATTCTTCTGGAAAAAGCGTATGGAAGGTTTTAAGTATGTGCTGATTTTAAAAATCAGCTGAATCTTTTCGATAATATATTACGTAAGTATGGAAAAAGGAGCGTGTTAAACATGGACTTTGTTATGATAGAAAATCAGTTTACAAGTACGCTGGAGGATGTCTCAAAGGCTGTCGGTCGGACGGTTGATCGTAAAATTGTGTTGGCAATCGCTAGCAAATATGTGGCATCTGGAAAACCCTTTGATTCCATTAAATATAAAAAAGTATTACAAGAAATGAAAAAGCAAACGTCATGGTCATCTCCGTTAAGAACGACGGTAGGTTATAGTATTGCTGCAAATTTGATGGATCAAGAGGATACAGAACTGGCGGTGAAAAATTTACTGACGAACGTTAGCATAATGAAAGAGGTAAAATTCAGAAGCGGGAATTTTAGTTTTATAGGTGCACAGTTTTTAACGGAAGAGGAAAGTGAGAAACGCGCACATGCACAGGTAGCACGCGCATTATTTGATGCAATCCGCAAGCATCACCGATTTTTAACGTCGTACGATGATATTCCCTATGCAGTATTGTTAAGTAGCCAATCTGATGATGTTGAGCTACGTGCAGAAACAATGAATCGTTATTATAAAGAATTACGTACGTATAATTTTAATGCAGGTAATGAGCTTCAATGGCTATCACAAGTACTGACTTTCTTATCACCTCAATATGAAAATAAGTTAGTGCCTAATGTTGTTACGACCCGTGACACACTAAAAAATCAAGATGTAAAGGTCAAGGCGATGCATTATCCATTACTGGGCTTTTTAGCAATCCTTGAAGTGAATCAAGCACAGCTTCAACAGATTGTTGATTTATATCATGAGTTAAAGGGTATGAAATTTTTAAAATGGCATCGTGAATTTGTGTTATTTATGGCCACACAAATTGCTATTTATGATATGGCGAATGTACAACAATCCTTATCAATGTCAATCATGTCATCCATTGAATTGCTAATTCAAGCACAGCAGGCAGCGATGTTCGCAGCAGTAAGTGCAGCAGCCGTAGCAACAAGTTCTTCGTGATAAAATAAAGAAGAATTTGATTTTGGAGGTGCATTTGAAGGATGAAGGAAACAAAACTTTGGATGAATGGCGAGTGGCAAAGCACAAAGGAAACATATGAACTGAAATCACCTTATAGTGGTGAGATTATCGCAAAGGTAGCTAAGGCGTCAATTTCTGACGTTGAACGAGCAATCGAAGGTGCTCAGGAGGCATTCCAAACGTTTAAAAAGACAACAGCCTACGAACGTGCCGAAATATTGTATAAAGTGGTCGACATAATGCGCCAGCGTAAAGAGGAATTAGCTGAAATTTTAGCTTTAGAGGCAGGTAAACCAATATCAGCAGGTTTAACTGAAATAGAACGTACAATAGCAACATACCAATTTGCTGCAGAGGGAGCTAAGCAAGCAAAGGGTGAAACGGTACCAATGGATGCTGCACCTGGGGCAGGAGATCGTATTGGCTGGACAAAGCGAGAGCCTCTAGGTGTAATTTCAGCCATTACACCTTTTAATTTTCCCTTTAATTTAGTGGCACATAAATTAGGTCCTGCCTTTGCGGTTGGAAATACGGTTGTATTAAAGCCAGCGACGCAAACGCCATTAAGTTCTATCATAATGGCGGAAATTTTCCAACAAGCTGGTCTACCTAATGGTGCGCTTCAAATTATTACAGGTAGCGGTGGGGAGCTAAGTGATACACTTGTGACTCACCCGCTTGTGAAAAAGGTGACATTCACGGGAAGCGGTAAGGTTGGAATGGGCATTAAAGCAAAAGTAGGTTTGCGAAAAGTTACTTTAGAACTTGGTTCCAATGCGGCAGTAATTGTCGAGCCGTCGACACCAATTGATAAAATTATTTCGCGTTGTGTCGGTGGTGCCTTTAATTTTGCTGGACAAGTTTGTATCTCTTTACAACGTATTTATGTACACACATCTATTATGGATGAATTTACAAAGGCGTTTGTTGCTGAGACAGAGAAATTAGTGGTAGGTGACCCACTAGATACAAATACTGATGTTAGTGCAATGATTAACCCAAAAGAAGTTGAGCGTATTCGTCAATGGATTGAGGAAGCAAAGTCACAAGGGGCGGTAGTTGCTACAGGAGGAAAATTTACGGAACGTACTTTAACGCCTACTGTTATGACGAATGTGACGGCAAATATGAAAATTGTTTGCCAGGAAACATTCGCGCCAATCGTCTCAATTGTTTCATATGAAACATTAGACGACGCTATTCGACTAGTGAATGAGTCGGACCTTGGCTTAAATGCTGGAATTTATACGAATGTTTTACAAGATGCATTATATGCAGCGGATGAATTACAGGCAGGTGCTGTTATGATTAATGATATTCCGACTTTCAGGGTTGATAATATGCCATATGGTGGCGTAAAAATGAGTGGTTACGGTCGTGAAGGCATTAAGTGGGCAATCGAAGAAATGACAGATATGAAATTAATTACGATGAAAAAATCGTTCTAGTTTGCATCGACTCTTGTTCTGCGATACGATGACGAAAGAACATTCATGAAGGGAAGTCGCAAGAATTATGTCAAACAACGCAATACCGATGAGCCAGTCACGTACTGTTCAGACTCGTCTCGTATTACCGCCAGATACAAATAATCACAACTCCATTTTTGGTGGAAGAGTGTTAGCGTATATTGATGAAATTGCTGCTATTACAGCCATGAAGCATGCAAAAGGTCATGTAGTCACAGCTTCTATCGATTCGGTTGACTTTTTATCGCCAGCACATGTAGGGGCTATTTTAGAAATTGAAAGCATTGTTTCGTCAACTGGACGGTCTTCAATGGAAGTTTATGTTCGAGTTATTTCACGAAACATTGAAACTGGTGAGGAGAAATTAACGACGGAATCCTTTGTAACGATGGTTGCAGTTGATGATGAAGGTAAACCTAAGCCAGTTCCGGCAATTTATCCTGAAACAGATGCGGAAAAACGTCTGTTTGAAACGGGACCAGCAAGACGCGAACATCGTAAACAAAAACGCGAGTTACCGCATTAAAAATAAAAGGGAAATTGACGTATGCTGTCAGTTTCCCTTTTTCGTGCTTACATTTGTAATTCATTTACTACGTTAATAAGTGAATCGGAAGAAGAAGAAACAAGTGTAGCGCCTTGTGACAATTCAGTAATCAAATTAGAGATGGCTGAAATATCTCTGGATGTATTTACATACTGCTGCTGAATGCCAGAAACTGCATCGGCGATATCATTAAATGATTTAGACAAACTGTTTTGCGTATCTACACTATGTTGAATCTTTTGATCAACGTTAGTAACCGAAGTCGACATTGTTGTAATATTACTTTCAGTTTCTTTAATGAGATGAGAAACATTTTGTACCGCATTTTTTGTTTCTTCAGCAAGTTTACGAACTTCCTCTGCAACAACAGCGAAGCCTTTACCATGCTCACCTGCACGGGCTGCCTCGATAGAAGCATTCAGTGCTAATAAGTTCGTTTGATCGGCAATTCCTGTGACCAGTCCTACAATTTCCGATATTTTTTGAGAAGATGTGCGTAGCTGGTTCATCGTAACTTCGAGACTGTTTACACTTTGTAAAATTACTTGTATTAAATCATTTTGATCTTGCAGTTGCTGCTGTCCACGTCTGGATTTTTCCTGTGTATCAGCAACGAAGGTTAAACCTTGCTTCGTAGCTACTGCGATATCATCTGTTTGAGAGGAAATGACTAATAAAGAAGCTGCCGTTTCTTCACTAATCTCATTGAGTTCCTCTGCCGTTTTTTGAATGGTAGTAACAAGTGCATGCTTTGTTTCACCTTCTACTGTACGAATGCGTTCCTCTTCTTTTTCATAGGCTTCGATTACAAGCTGCTGCTCGAAGTTAATGATTTTGCAGAAGGCATTGATAGCACGAATTGCATCATGTTTTGATACATCTAACTCATTTGTAAAGCGTGTAAAGGTCGTTGTTAATGATTGGAATGAGGCGATATACCACTTCGATTGTAGACCAATTCGAACGTGAGTTTCGGCAATTGCCTTTCGTTCATTAATGTAAGAGTCATTAATACGACTTTCAAAAATATCACTCAAATGTTTATGTAAAGTAACTTTTAAACGCTCGATTTGTGATGTTCTGTTTATAATATTTAACAAATCTTGGCTCAAACTAATGGCTGCATAAAATTGATCCACCATTTCAGGAACTAAATCCTTAGCTAAAGGCTGTAGTTGTTTTATGATGGCTAAATCCTCAATAGTTAAATCTAAAAGTTGTAACTGTTTTTGAAGATTTGGATGGTTTGATACATCCAATTGTACATCGCTCTTATAATTTTCAGGCGCTAGTGTAATTGAGTAGCTAGAATCGTTCTTTTTTGTAAACCAACTCATCGTTGTTTGCTCCATTCCTTAGGTCCGTAGTATGCATAGAATAGTAAACTAAATACCTATTAAATTACTTGGGTTGTTAATTTGCTGAATATATAGTATTTAATATATTCTACTATTTTTTGTGCTATATTTGGTTGAAATTTTAGTTTATTTCTATATTTTTTTATTAGTTACAGATGATTGTCGATTAAAAGTCATGAAATCGACTACTAAAAAGGTAATAGGTAAATTGAATTTGAAATAGGAAACCTGTAAAATACGAACTGTTTAGCTTGAACGTAACGATAGTGTTGAGGAGGTATTATATGGAGAAGAAACGTTTCAAATTTGTCATTCCGGTTATGGTAATAGTAGCAATTGGGTCGGTTTACATGTTAAGAAACTACTATGCTGAGGTACCAGAATTAGATCAACTATTAATTACTATCTGTGCAACATTAGTATCTGGTGTACTCGCATACTTTTTATTTCCACAGCAAGGTGAAGATAAAGTTGATGATCGCGGTCCTTACTAACAGTGAAAGGCACCTTAGAAAAAATCTAAGGTGCCTTTAGCTTGTCGATAAATGAATAAATGGCATACTTTTATGTTTTAAATAAATTGAACCAGCCTTTAAGTTTAAAGATTGCCAGCATGAATAATGCGATAAAAATCATAATTCCAAGTACGATAAAGTAGCTATACTTCCCATGTAGCTCGGGCATATGGTCAAAATTCATTCCATAAACACCTGCAATAAATGTTAGGGGAATAAAGATAGTTGAAACAATTGTTAAGGTCATCATAATGCCATTCATGTGAGTAGAGCTCATCGCCATATAACTATCACGCATATCAGCAGTGAGCTCGCGGTTAGATTCGATCATTTCGGTGAGTTTTAGCAGATGGTCGTAAATATCTCCGAAATAAGCTCGTTCTGATTTATTAAGTGAAAATCGGTATGAGTTAAGGATGCGATATAATAAATCACGCATTGGTAAAATGGTGCGTCTTAAATCGAGCAAATCACTACGGAATTCAAATACAATTTTCATGGCATTAGGGTTACTTTGATAGGTAAGCTCATCTTCAAGTGTATTTAAATGATCCTCAATTTTATAGACAAGTGGGAAATAGTTATCAACAATTTTATCGATTACCTGGTACGTTAAATATACTGTGCCACGTTCCCAATTCTTTGGCTGTTTTTCTAACATCATTTGTACTCGATCTATTTCCGGTGCTACATTTTTGTGGAACGTAACAATAAATTTATTAGAAACAAAAATATTTACTTCCTCAGCTGTTAATTCTTCGTTCATCCTTTGAATAACAAAGAAATGGAAATCATCATAAAAATCGAGCTTTGGCCGCTGTAAACGCATTAAACAATCTTCTATAGCGAGTGGATGGAAATGGAAAAACGAATCTAACAATAGTTCTTCCTCATCGGTCGGACAATTAAAATCGACCCAGTACCATTCAAATTCGTTTTTGTGTATATCTTCAAGCGGAAAGTCCTTTATAAGTTTTTGATCTTTTGTAATTCCAATAGTGCGTATCACAGCATTCACCTCAATTCTTTTAATTCTATCCTAACAGGTGTATTGATCTTCACAAGGAATAATTTTAGACGCTTTCTTTATAACATATCCAACCACCAAATAAAGTAGTGGCAAAGAATCTAGATGGTTTTGTAAAGCCTGCCTGCTGTAATAGTGCTAATATGTCCTCTTCACACATAAATGAAAGAGAACGGATGGATTTCTCCATTTCCGCTACGTCTGATGGTGATAGCTTTGTATGCTGTAGCCAATAAGCGCGCCATAAATCAAATTGTAGCTCGGTTTCTAAAGTACCCGGCTGCCCGTATTTTGAGACGAGCACAAATGGAGCACCAGGCTTTAAATTATTGGCTATTTTTTTTAATGTTGCAAGCTTCTCTTGATCATCTTGTATAAAGTGAAGCACTAGTACACAGCTTGCCGCATCAAATTTTACTGAAGGTAGCTTAGTATCCAGTATAGTTCCTTGATATAAAGAAATATTATTAGGTAGAGACTTTAAACGTTCGCCAGCAATTTGTAGCATCGCTTCTGATGGATCGATGCCAACAAATGACCAATGGGGTCTTTTCTCGGCGAGCTGTAAAATTTCATTACCGCTTCCGGAGCCAACTACTAAAAATTCAGCGTTTTCAGGTAATGCAAATTGATAAAAGGTTTGTGTTAAACGTAGCATTGCATCGTAGCTAGGTAGCGTGCGACGAATACCTTTTTCATATTCATTTGCAAGTGTGTTATTAAATTCCATCGAGTATCACATGCCTTTCAAAAAAATTTTATAAATCCAATTTAAAATTGAAACTATTTAAGGTGTATTTCCGTAAAAAATAGTACATAAAATAAAAAAATTATATGGAAGGGTTGATATAAATGGAAACTAAATGGTCTAAGGTAATCATACACGCAAGTGCATTTTTTGCGCCATGGTTAGTACCTATTATATTTTTCTTAATTAGTTCGGAGGAAGAGGTAAAGAGCATTTCTGTGCAAGCCTTGCTGTTCCAAGTAGTGATGATAGTTTTACTTACAATTTCTGGTATTTTTAGCTTCCTACTCATTGGTATACCGTTCTTAATTGTTTTTGGGATTATGTATTTTATCGCGCCAATTATCGGTATTGTGAAGGCTCTATCTGATGAGTCTTGGCGCTATCCAATTGTTGGTCGCTGGGTATAATTTTTATAGACGCAAGTATATGCTAGTTGCATATGCTTGCGTTTTTTCTTTTGCCAATAAGGGTATCTTATAGCTAAAGCACTCGGCGGATTTTTTTTCTGTGTGCGAAATAATTGCAATTATTTTCAAGCGTTTTGTATAATATACTCAAAGAAAGTCAAAGATAGTCAAAGTCAGTGTAGTAAGCGAGGTGTATTCCTAAAATGCGTAATATATCAGACATCATAGAAGGCTACTTAAAGCAAGTACTTGAATTAGGTGGAGAAGGGCATATTGAAATAAAACGTAGTGAAATTGCAGATAAATTTCAGTGCGTGCCCTCACAAATAAATTATGTAATTAATACAAGATTTACCGCCGAACGAGGTTACCTTGTTGAAAGCAAACGTGGTGGTGGTGGATACATTCGAATTTTACGTGTCCGCGCGAATTCACAAATTGATCTAATCGAGGATGTCCTCAGGCAAATTGAAGGTGGGGCATCGCAAATAATGGCAGAAGATTTAGTTTATCGACTAATTGATGAGCAGGTAATTTCAAGGCGAGAAGCGAACATAATATTAGCAGCAGTTGATCGCTCAACTATTGATTTGCAACTCCCGTTACGGGATCATATTCGAGCAAAAATTTTACGAGCGATGCTAACAACGATTAAATATGAACAGCAAAAATAAAAGAGGTGATGGAAATGATTTGCGAACATTGTAAGCAGCGTAATGCGACGGTTACTGTAACACAAGTTCAAAGTGGTCAAAAGGTGGAGCACCATTATTGTGACGTCTGCGCCTCGCAGTTCCATCCATTTCATGCTGAATTTAAGCAAGAGCCAGTATCTATTCAACAGCTATTATCCAATTGGTTTGGCTCACCTACATGGCAGCAACAAAAAGTGGGTGAAAAGCAGCAAGCACCACCGCAACCGCAAACATGTCCACAATGTGGATTTACGTATAAACGGTTTTTAAAAGAAGGTAAATTTGGATGCCCTAGCTGCTATGATACCTTTAGTGAGCACTTACCGAAGCTCTTTAATCGTATACAGGCTGGACCTCAACATATAGGGAAAATGCCCGGCGCTCGAAGCAATGTTTATGTCATCAAAAAGCAAATTGAGGATATTCGTAAACGTATGAAGATGGCTGTAGATAAAGAACATTTTGAAGAGGCAGCAAAGCTTCGTGATGAAGTGAAGGAACTTGAGAAACAGGTACAATTTGAAGGTGGTGATGTGTCGTGATGATTGAATCGTTTTTAGAGCGTGCTACACCAACATGGATGAGTGTGGAGGACGATTATTCAGATATTGTCATTAGTACACGCATCCGCCTTGCTCGAAATTTAGATGGATATCGTTTTCCGTTATCCTTTACAGAGGATGAAGCATTACATGTAGAACGGGCAGTTACACATGCAATAAAGGACAGTACAGAACTTCAAGAAAATTTTTCATATTTTGCTATTAAGGATTTAACACTTTTACAACGTCAAATACTTGTAGAAAAACATTTAATTAGTCCTCAGCTTGCAAAAAAAGAGCAAGTTGGTTCCATGCTCTTATCGGATGACGAATCAATTAGCATTATGGTGAACGAAGAAGACCATTTACGCATTCAATGTATGACAGCGAGTTTTCAACTTCAAAAGGCATACGAGCAGGCCAATAAAATTGATCGTACCTTAGAGAAAGCTCTGCCTTATGCATTCCGAGATACATTTGGTTATTTAACAAGTTGCCCAACAAATATTGGTACTGGTTTACGAGCATCTGTTATGATGCACCTGCCAGCCCTTACACTTACGGGTCAGATGAATCAAATCATTAATGCAATGACACGATTAGGAATGACGGTAAGAGGAATATATGGGGAAGGTAGCGAAAATATAGGTAATGTTTACCAAGTGTCAAATCAGATTACACTAGGAAAAACAGAGGATGACATTTTAGCGGACATCCAAAGTGTTGCTGAAAAAATAATTCAAAAAGAACGACATGCAAGAGGCAAGTTAATGGAAAAAGCAGAGCTTGCCCTAGAAGATCGTGTGTACCGTGCTTTAGGTACGTTAACATATGCTCGGGTTTTAACGAGTGAGGAAGCTGCTACCTGTCTATCCAATGTTCGTTTAGGAGTAGATTTACAGTTAATTGAAGGTATTAAAGCGACCAAATTAAACGAATGTGTAGTCAGTATGCAACCTGGTTTTTTACAGAATTATGCAGGCGACGTTTTGCCGCCTGCTGAGCGAGATCGCGTACGAGCTGAAATGCTTCGTGAGGCACTATCTCAAGAAAGTATGAGTAAGCCTATTATTCGGGGAAAAGGAGAGGATTCATTTGATGTTTAATCGTTTTACACAACGCGCGCAAAAAGTATTACAGCTTGCACAAGAAGAGGCGATTCGTTGGAAGCACGAATCAATTGGAACAGAGCATATTCTATTAGGGCTTATCCGCGAAGGTGGCGGTATTGCTGCAAAAGCATTAGAAGCCATTGATATTAGCCCTCAAATGATTGAAGCGGGTATTGAAGAGCTTGTAGGGAAGGGGAAAGAGGATGTTGGCCCAATTGTCCACTACACACCTCGAGCTAAAAAAGTAATAGAGCTATCAGTCGATGAATCACGTAAATTAGGCCATTCCTATATTGGAACAGAGCATTTACTATTGGCGCTTATTCGTGAAGGTGAAGGGATAGCGGCTCGTGTATTAAATAACGCTGGTGTCGGATTGAATAAGGCTCGTCAGCAAGTACTATTGTTATTAGGCAATAATGACAATGCTCAATCTGGTCAACAAGCTGCACAGGCTGCCAATACACCTACATTAGATAGCCTTGCGCGTGATTTAACACAAATTGCTCGTGAAGGTACTCTAGATCCGGTTATTGGTCGAAGCAAGGAGATTACACGTGTTATCGAGGTACTCTCTCGCCGTACAAAAAATAACCCTGTATTGATTGGTGAGCCAGGTGTCGGTAAAACAGCTATCGCTGAAGGCTTAGCACAGCAAATTATTAATAATGAAGTGCCAGAAATTCTTCGTGATAAACGTGTCATGACACTTGATATGGGGACGGTTGTTGCTGGAACAAAATATCGCGGTGAATTTGAAGATCGCTTGAAAAAAGTGATGGATGAAATTCGCCAAGCTGGTAATGTCATTTTATTTATCGATGAATTGCACACATTAATCGGGGCTGGTGGTGCAGAAGGTGCCATCGATGCATCAAATATTTTAAAACCATCTTTAGCACGTGGTGAGCTTCAATGTATTGGTGCAACAACACTAGATGAGTATCGCAAATATATTGAGAAAGATGCGGCATTAGAGCGCCGTTTCCAACCAATTCAAGTTGATGAGCCAACTGTAGAAGAGGCGATTCAAATTATTCAAGGCTTACGTGATCGTTATGAAGCACATCACCGTGTGAAAATCACAGATGAAGCTATTGAAGCGGCAGCAAAAATGAGTGACCGATATATTTCGGATCGTTTCTTACCAGATAAGGCGATTGATTTGATTGATGAAGCAGGCTCTAAAGTACGCTTACGTTCATTCGCGGTGCCACCAAACTTAAAAGCGCTTGAAGATAAGCTGGAAAATGTACGCTCTGAAAAGAATGCAGCTGTCTCAGGCCAAGAGTTTGAAAAGGCAGCATCATTAAGAGATACAGAGCAAAAGCTAAAAGATGAAATTGAAACTACGAGAAAAAATTGGAAGGAAGAGCAAGGTAAAGCCGAATCAAAAGTTACAGTGGATGATGTAGCGGCGGTAGTATCTATGTGGACTGGAATTCCAGTATCTAAAATTGCTTCCGAGGAATCTTCTAAGTTATTACAACTTGAAGAAGAGTTACACAAACGTGTTGTAGGTCAAGGAGAAGCGGTAGAGGCAATTTCTCGGGCGATTCGTCGTGCAAGAGCTGGCTTGAAAGATCCGAAACGACCAATTGGTTCATTTATTTTCTTAGGCCCTACAGGGGTTGGTAAAACAGAGCTGGCTAGGGCATTAGCTGAAGTTATGTTTGGTGATGAGGACGCAATGATTCGCGTTGATATGTCTGAGTACATGGAAAAACATTCGACTTCACGTTTAGTTGGTTCACCTCCAGGCTATGTAGGCTTTGATGATGGCGGTCAACTAACTGAAAAGGTTCGTCGTAAACCATATTCTGTAGTATTACTAGATGAAATTGAGAAGGCTCATCCAGATGTTTTCAATATTTTACTTCAAGTACTAGAAGATGGCCGTTTAACAGACTCTAAAGGTCGAGTGGTGGATTTCCGCAACACAGTTGTTATTATGACATCAAACGTTGGTGCGGATGCTTTAAAATATCAGAAAAACCTTGGCTTCAATGTCGGTGGTACGGATACGAAGTATAAAGATATGAAGGGTACGATGCTGGAGGAACTGAAAAAAGCATTCCGCCCAGAATTCTTAAACCGTATCGACGAAATGATCGTCTTCCACTCACTAGAAAAAGAACATTTAAAAGAAATCGTAGCGATGATGGCGAATTCTTTAACAAAACGTCTAAAAGAGCAAGACATTTCGTTAGAGTTAACGGATTCGGCTCTTGAAAAAATTGCAGAGGAAGGCTACGATCCTCAATATGGTGCTCGCCCACTACGTCGTTCATTACAAAAACAAGTAGAAGACCGTTTATCGGAAGAACTGCTGAAAGGTAATGTAGAGAAGGGTGACCAAGTGATCATTGATTATGTGAATGATGAGTTTGTTGTGAAGAAAAAAGAGGAAGTTTCTACTTCTAAATAATTCATATCATACGAACGGATATTACTGCACACTCATGCAGGGTAAACAAGGACAGCGAGGCTATAGTGCCAAGCTGTCCTTTTTTATCTTCATTCACATTCATCTCCCACCTCGGAAGGTGTGAGATGAATATGGATGCGATTCCTTTTTAGAGGGTATCCAAAATCTACTGAAATAGAGTAACTCAGTCTAAGGACGCCGCGTCCTGTGGCAATTTTGTCTGTGCGAAAACGGCTAACTGACCTGCATCGGTATACACGCCACGTCCTGTGGCACTACTGAAATGACCGACATCGTGTCGGCCCTCGTGCAGGACTGAGCACAATTAAAAATCCGGATGCAATTACGCCAAGGCGAAATTGATGTACAATAAACATAAGAACAAATATTCGAGGTGGATGCAATTTGGCAAAGAAAAAAACAAAATTTGTATGCTCAGGCTGTGGTTATGAATCTGCAAAATGGATGGGAAGATGTCCAGGATGTGGGGAATGGAATAAGATGGTTGAAGAGGTGGAAGTCGTTGCAAAAGGGCCACGCGGTGCATTCCAACACTCTGCTACGGTTACCCAAAAGGCACTTCCTATTATGCAAATTGAAGCTGCTGAGGAATCACGCGTTGCAACAGAAATGGGTGAGCTTAACCGAGTATTAGGGGGAGGCATCGTACCAGGTTCTCTTGTGTTGATTGGGGGAGATCCTGGGATTGGGAAGTCGACATTATTATTACAAGTATCTGCGTTGCTTTCAAATAAGGGGCATCGTGTGCTCTATATTTCTGGTGAGGAATCCATCCGTCAAACAAAGCTGCGTGCAGAACGTTTAGGGGTAATCTCACAGGAGCTTTATATATATTCTGAAACAAATTTGGAGCTATTAAATCAGACGATTGATGATGTGAAGCCAAAGTTTGTTATTGTCGATTCTATTCAAACTGTTTTTCATCCAGAGGTAACGAGTGCGCCTGGTAGTGTATCACAAGTACGTGAATGTACTGCAGAACTTATGCGAATAGCAAAAACAAAAGGAATTGCCATATTTTTAGTCGGACATGTAACAAAAGAGGGGCAAATTGCAGGACCACGTATTTTGGAGCATATGGTTGATACGGTATTGTATTTTGAAGGAGAACGACATCATAATCACCGTATTTTACGCAGCCAAAAAAACCGCTTTGGTTCTACGAATGAAATTGCTATCTTTGAAATGCTTCAGGGGGGCTTAAAGGAAGTGTTAAACCCGTCTGAGTTGTTCTTACAGGAGCGTTCGCAGGGGGCGGCAGGGTCAACAATCGTAGCCTCAATGGAAGGTACACGGCCAATTTTAGTTGAAATTCAGTCGCTTGTAACACCAACAAGCTTTAATTATCCGAAACGAATGGCAACAGGTGTCGATCAAAATCGTGTGCAATTACTTATGGCCGTCCTTGAAAAGAGAATGGGCCTCATGCTGCAGGCGCAGGATGCATATATTAAAGTTGCTGGCGGCGTGAAGCTTGATGAGCCTGCCATTGATTTAGCTGTATTGACAAGTATTGTTTCGAGTTTTAAGGATCAAGCTGTTAGGGCAACGGATTGCTTTATTGGAGAAGTAGGTTTGACTGGTGAGGTGCGTCGTGTATCTCGTATTGAACAACGTGTGATTGAGGCAGCAAAGCTCGGGTTTAAACGCGCCTTCATACCAGCTTCAAATATCGGTGGTTGGGATTTTCCTCAAGGTATTGAGATAGTTGGTGTAGAAACGATAAAAGATGCATTGAATGCTTGCTTTAGAGAGCTATAAAATAGTTTGTGCATGTTGGACAATGTTCTGACATGCACTTTTAACTTCTTTTTCGCAATTGAACACCAGGGTGTTGGATTTTTTAATTCATAGATAGAAGGTAGGAAACTCAAAGAGGCGTATTGGCGTCTATGATAATGTCTGTGAAAATGCTTGTTTAATGCAGAGTGGATGCCAAGGGGCATTTCTGATTTTAGTGTGAAAAATTTTTAGTCATTGATTTTCAGTAGACTCGGGATGATCAGAAAATGGATGAAATTACCGATGCTTTGATAGGGTCATAAAAGATTTTCTGCAGTAAACTATGTATAATTATATATTAAAAATGGGAGGTGACAGTTTGTGAAAAAATTTGTTCAAATTGCTTTTTTACTGATTGGAGGAGCATTAGGCCTTGTTTTCTTACCGCCATTATACGAATTGCTTCATTTATCATCTAATCCTTGGCTTGATAACCCTTACGTATCAGTAGCTTTAGGAGCGCTATTGCTATTTACATTATCATTTGCCTTTTCGGATTATTTTGTACGGCTTATTAGCTGGATGGAAGAGGTGCTATTTAAAGTGCCGGTTGGTGACTTATTCTTTGGTACACTCGGCCTTATTATCGGACTAATCGTTGCTTATTTCTTAGGTTTTGCAATCGATAGTATTGATTTACCTATTATTACAAAGGTTTTACCAATTATACTGTCATTTATGCTTGGATATTTAGGGTTCCGTGTTGGCTTTAAAAAGCGAGATGAATTAATCCAGCTATTTACTTTGCGAGGTAACACTACAAAGAAAAAATTAGCCGAAGGTGTAGAGCCTCAAGAAGTACGAGGAAGCTATAAACTGTTAGATACTAGTGTAATTATTGATGGTCGAATTGCAGATATTTCGGAAACAGGCTTTATAGAAGGTACACTAGTTGTACCCCAA
The DNA here is from genome assembly GCF_056322905.1 of Lysinibacillus sp. G1-3. Lineage (NCBI taxonomy): Bacteria > Bacillati > Bacillota > Bacilli > Caryophanales > Bacillaceae > Lysinibacillus > Lysinibacillus sp. G1-3. The sequence continues at coordinate 58,553 of NZ_JBWHYQ010000010.1, read as the reverse complement.
TTTGTTCTTACTGAGCTCCAGCATATTGCTGATTCTTCGGATACGTTAAAGCGTACAAGAGGTCGCCGCGGCTTAGATATTTTGAAAAAATTACAAGATGAGCGTATGACGAATGTTGAGATTACTGAAGAGGACTTTGAGGATGTTCAAGAGGTTGACTTAAAGCTAGTGCGCCTTGCGAAGAAAAGGGGTTACGATACACAAATTGTGACGAACGACTTTAACCTTAACAAAGTTTGTGAGCTACACCACGTTAAAGTGCTAAACATCAATGATTTAGCAAATGCAGTCAAACCTGTTGTAATTCCAGGTGAGGATATGCAAGTGATGGTCATTAAAGATGGGAAAGAGCATAATCAAGGGGTTGCTTATTTAGATGATGGCACAATGATCGTTGTTGAAGGTGGACGTAGCTATATAGGACAGGCAATTACAGTAACCGTAACAAGTGTTCTTCAAACATCAGCAGGTCGAATGATTTTTGCTAAACCAAAGGATGACTAGGAAGTGGGAAATGTGCAATATGAAGTAGTATTGCCTGCTGCGGGAAGCGGAAAGCGAATGGGTGCAGGGCAAAATAAGTTATTTTTAAATCTTTTAGAAAAACCGATCCTCGTACACACGCTAGAGGTATTTGAACAGGATAGTCAGTGTACAGGTATTTGGCTTGCGGTAAAGCCTGAAGAGCGTGTATTTATTCAGGACATGCTAGAGAGGTATGGAATTACTAAAGTTAAAGGTTTACCTGATGGTGGTGCAGAGCGGCAGCATTCCGTCCATTCTTGCATGAAAGAAATGAAGCAGGTTGATATTGTGCTTGTGCATGATGCTGCGCGTCCATTTATTACTCACGACATTATAGCGAATCTTGTGCGAAGTGCGCATGACTTTGGCGCTGCGATTGCGGGTGTTCGTGCGAAGGATACGATGAAAAAAGTACGTGATGGTGTAATTGAAGAGACAATTGATCGAGAAAGCTTATGGATGATTCAAACTCCTCAAGCATTTCAATTTGATTTGATTGTAGAGGCAGAGGATGTCGCTGAGAAGGTGGGCTTCCTTGGTACCGATGAAGCAATGCTTGTTGAACGTCTTGGACATGAGGTGCATATTGTAGAAAGTAGCTACGAAAATGTAAAGATGACGACACAAGAGGATTTAGTTTTTGGTGAAGCGATTTTGCGTAAACGTGCTTTGAAAACATTATGAAAGCATACAAAAATCTCATTAGCAGTGGATGCTGATGAGATTTTATTTTTTAATTGAACTTTAGTCTAGAGTAAGGTTTACTGTTAACTCAATTTCCTAGGAAATATGTTAAAATATGAGGGTATAATATAGAGTAAATATAAAAGTGAAGGAAGGTGAATGAGACTGCCTTATAAGCTGAATAGAAGCTTTTTAAGTCTGCATATTTCTTGAAGTAAATGAGCTTCGATTGGTGGATTTTTTATTTATCTTATTAGACAGTTTCAAAATCATATGTTTCGAGTGGGACAAGGTTTTGACGTGCATGCATTTGAAGAAGGGCGTCCATTAATTATTGGTGGTATAACAATTCCTCATGAAAAAGGGTTAGTAGGGCATTCGGATGCAGATGTTTTATTACACACTGTAACAGATGCAGCGTTAGGGGCTATTGGTGAGGGCGATATCGGTCGTCATTTCCCAGACACCGATCCTGCGTTCAAAGATGCTGATTCAGCGAAATTATTAGAGCATATTTGGAAGATTGTTGAGGATAAAGGCTATGTTTTAGGTAATGTGGATTGTACGATTATGGCACAGCGTCCGAAAATGGCACCGTATATTGGACAAATGCAAAATCGTATTGCTGAATTGCTTCATGCAGAGCCTTCTCAAGTGAATGTTAAAGCAACAACAACTGAGCGTTTAGGTTTTACAGGTCGCGAGGAAGGGATTGCAGCGATGGCGACAATCCTACTGATGAAGAAATAAAAGCGGGTTCACAGTGCTTTTATTTCCTGTAACAGAGTGGTAAAATGAACAAAGTCAATTTTTTGAACGAAAATTTAGGAGGCTTTTAATTATGGCGAAAGAAGTTCGTGTTCGATACGCGCCATCCCCTACTGGTTTCTTACATATCGGTGGAGCGCGTACAGCGTTATTTAACTATTTATATGCAAAACATCATAACGGTAAATTCATCGTACGTATTGAGGATACAGATGTTGAGCGTAATGTAGAGGGCGGAGAAGCATCTCAGCTAGATAACTTAAAATGGTTAGGTATGGAATATGATGAGTCAATCGATATTGGTGGACCGTATGCACCTTATCGTCAAATGGAGCGTCTTGATATTTATAAAGAGCACGCTGAAAAGCTACTAGAGCAAGGTTTAGCTTACAAATGCTTCTGTTCTTCAGAGAAATTAGAAGCGTCTCGTGAAGAACAAAAAGCACGAGGTGTAGCAGCTCCGACTTATGATGGAACTTGCCGTCATTTATCAGCAGAGGAAGTTGCAGCTAAAGAAGCTGCTGGTGAACAATATACAATTCGTATGCGCGTACCTGAAAATGTAACATATGAATTTGAAGATTTAGTACGTGGACAAGTAACATTTGAGTCAAAAGATATTGGTGACTGGGTACTTGTTAAAGCAAACGGAATCCCAACGTATAACTATGCGGTAGTGCTAGATGATCACTTTATGGAAATTTCACACGTATTCCGTGGTGAAGAGCATTTATCGAATACACCAAAACAAATGATGATTTTTGATGCATTCGGCTGGGAATATCCAAGCTATGGTCATATGACATTAATTATTAATGAAAACCGTAAAAAATTATCAAAACGTGATGAATCAATTATTCAATTCGTAACACAATATAAAGATTTAGGTTACCTACCTGAAGCAATGTTTAACTTCTTCGCATTACTTGGCTGGTCTCCTGAAGGGGAAGAAGAGATTTTCTCAAAAGAAGAATTTATTAAAATCTTTGATGAAAAACGTCTTTCAAAATCACCATCTATGTTCGATAAACAAAAGCTTACTTGGATGAATAACCAATACATTAAAAAATTATCTTTAGAAGAAGTAGTGGCTTTATCTTTACCACACTTACAAAAAGCTGGTTTATTACCAGAAGAATTAACAGAAGAAGAACGTGCATGGGCTACAGATTTAATCGCACTTTATCATGATCAAATGAGCTTTGGTGCTGAAATTGTAGAACTATCTCGCCTATTCTTTAATGATCATATTGAATATGATGAAGAAGCAAAAGCAGTTTTAGAAGGTGAACAGGTACCTGAGGTAATGACTGCATTTAAAGCACAGCTTGAAAGTTTAGAGGAATTTACGCCTGATACTGTTAAAGCGGCTATTAAAGCTGTTCAAAAAGAAACTGGACACAAAGGTAAAAATCTATTTATGCCAATTCGCGTCGTAACGACGGGTGAAACGCATGGTCCAGAACTTCCGAACGCAATTTGCTTAATTGGCAAACAGAAAACAATTGATCGTGTAGAAAAATTTGCGCAATAAGTAGAAATTGATTGACAATTTATTAGTTCGTTGTAAAATGTATTTACATTGAAAAAGCGTTGATAAGGAGAAGTAAGTGGCGCATGCTCTAAAGAGAGGACCATCACCGGCTGAAAGTGGTCTGAGCCTAGGCAAAACTGAAATGCACCTTTGAGCATGAAGCTGAAAAAAAGTAGGCTTTATCGATTCGTTCCCGTTACAGAACGTCCAGAGTGGAAGGCATTCGCCTTCAATCAGAGTGGAACCGCGCAAATTTAGCGTCTCTGTCATTCCTTTTTTGGGATGATAGGGGCGCTTTTTTATTTTCTAGACGACATAGACTTAAAGTGGGGGATGTGCCAAAACTCACTCGGCTAACTCTGGGGTGAAATCAACGTCAGTTATAGTATTTCAAAGGATCAAGGCAGATCAAAATGAAAAGGGGGAGCTTTTGTGTTTAAAAGAATGAAGGAAGATGTAGAAACAATTTTTGAGAATGACCCAGCAGCGCGTAGTGTATTCGAAGTGATATTAACATACTCGGGCCTGCACGCTACTTGGGCACATCGAGTTGCCCATTGGTTCTTTAAAAAGCGTTTTTATTTTATAGCCCGTACCATTTCACAAATTAGTCGCTTCTTTACTGGAATTGAAATTCACCCTGGAGCGAAAATCGGTCGACGTTTCTTTATTGACCATGGGATGGGTGTTGTCATTGGTGAAACATGTGAGATTGGTGATAATGTAACGTTGTATCAAGGTGTAACTTTGGGTGGTACAGGAAAAGAAAAGGGGAAACGCCATCCGACATTAGAGGATAATGTACTAGTTGCAACAGGTGCAAAAGTGTTAGGTTCTATTACAATTGGTGAAAATAGTAAAATTGGTGCAGGCTCAGTTGTCTTAAAAGAAGTGCCGCCAAATGCTACGGTTGTCGGTATTCCTGGTAAAATAGTGATTAAGGATGGAGTCCGTCTAGAGAAAAAACTAGATCATCAAAATATTCCTGACCCTGTAGAAGAACGTTGTCAAGCTTTCGAGAAGCAGATTGCAGCAATGAATCAGGAAATCGAACGCTTACAAAAGGAGAGAGAAATACAATGAGTATTCAAATTTTCAACTCATTAACACGACAAAAGGAAACTTTCGTACCGCTGGAGGAAGGCAAAGTAAAAATGTACGTTTGCGGTCCGACAGTATATAACTACATTCACATTGGGAATTCACGTCCTGTTATTGTTTACGATACAGTGCGTCGCTATTTCCAATACAAAGGTTACGATGTGAAATTTGTTTCAAATTTCACAGATGTTGACGACAAAATTATTAAGGCTGCTAATGAACTTGGAGAAGAGGTTCATGAATTAACGGAACGCTTTATTGCTGCATACTTTGAAGATATTACGGCGTTAGGCTGCAAGAAAGCAGATGTACATCCACGCGTAACAGAGCATATGGATGATATCATTCAATTCATTCAAGTATTAATCGATAAAGGCTACGCTTATGAGTCAGCTGGTGATGTTTATTACCGCACTCGTAAATTTAATGGTTACGGTAAATTATCTCACCAAGCGGTGGATGATTTAAAAATCGGTGCTCGTATAGAAGCGGGTGAGAAAAAAGATGATGCGTTAGATTTCGCTCTATGGAAAGCTGCGAAGCCAGGCGAAATTTACTGGGAAAGTCCGTGGGGCAAAGGACGTCCGGGTTGGCATATTGAATGCTCAGTAATGGCGCGTGAGCATTTAGGAGATACTATGGATATTCATGCTGGTGGGCAAGATTTAACATTCCCGCATCATGAAAATGAAATTGCACAATCTGAAGCTCATAATGATAAAACATTTGCGCGTTATTGGATGCACAATGGGTATATTAATATAGATAATGAAAAGATGTCCAAATCTCTTGGCAATTTTATACTCGTAAATGATATTCGTAAACAAATTAACCCGCAAATTTTACGATTCTTTATGCTTTCGGTGCATTATCGTCATCCGATTAACTTTGCGAAGGATTTAGTAGATGCAGCTGCAAATGGTTTAGAACGAATTCTTACTGCCTACAACAATGTCAAACACCGTTTAACAGCAACAGCAAGCTTAGGTGATTGCTCAGAAGAATGGCTTGAAAAAATTGCTGAACAAAAAGCTCATTTTGAAGAAGCGATGGATGATGATTTTAATACAGCCAATGCCATTTCTGTATTATTTGAATTAGCGCGAATCGCAAATATTTATTTAAACGAAACGAATACTGATGAAAAAGTATTATTGCGTTTTACTGAAACTTTTGAGGTGTTAGGTGACGTCTTAGGTATTGAATTTGCAAAAGAAGAAGAGTTGTTAGACGAAGAAATTGATGCTCTTTTACAGGAGCGTATAGAAGCTCGTAAAAATCGTGATTTTGCCCGTTCAGATGAAATTCGTGACCATTTGCAAGCACAAGGTATCATTTTAGAAGATACGCGACAAGGAACTAGATGGAAACGAGGGTAAGTAATTTGGGTAAACTCCGCAACGAAGATGTTAAGCAATTGAATGCATTAGCGTTAGCCTATATGGGGGACGCAGTTTTAGAACAAAAGGTACGAGAGCATCTGCTACGTGCCGGTCGCGTCAAACCTAACACACTTCATAGGGAAGCGACACATTACGTATCAGCGAAAGCACAATCTACGATTGTACATCGAATGATGGATGAAGGCTTTTTAACAGAGGAGGAGTTGGCTGTATTCCGTCGTGGACGCAATGCCAAATCCGGCTCTGTGCCGAAAAATACAGATGTTCAAACATACCGTAATAGCTCCGGTTTTGAGGCGGTGCTTGGTAGTTTATTTTTATTAAATGAATTAGAACGCGTTTATGCAATCATTGCATACGCTATTCAAATAATCGAGGAATCGAAAGGAGTGTCAAATTAATGGCAGACCAAAATGGAGAAATGATTGCCGGTAAAAACCCAGTGTTAGAAGCGCTTCGTTCAGGCCGCGATATGAATAAAGTATGGATTGCAGAAGGTGTGAAAAAATCAGGGGTTAACGAACTTCTAGATTTGGCACGTGAACGTGGTGTCATTGTTCAATTTGTCCCGAAGAAAAAGGTTGATCAATTATCAGATGCCAATCACCAAGGAATTGTTGCCTCAGTTGCGGCATATCAATATGCAGAGCTAGAGGATTTATTTGCGGCTTCGGCAAAAAAACAAGAAGACCCATTTTTCTTAATTTTAGATGAGCTAGAGGATCCGCATAATCTAGGCTCTATTATGCGAACTGCTGATGCGATAGGCGCGCATGGTATTATTATTCCGAAACGTCGTTCTGTGAGTTTGACAGCCGTAGTGGCAAAGGCATCAACTGGAGCAATTGAGCATGTACCTGTCGTGCGTGTTAATAATTTAGCGCAAACGGTAGATGAGCTAAAAGAACGAGGAGTATGGATTGCAGGTACAGATGCCAAGGGTTCTGCAGACTATCGTAAAATGGATGCAACATTGCCGCTTGCGATTATTATTGGTAGTGAAGGCAAAGGAATGGGCCGCTTATTAAAAGAGAAATGTGACTTTTTATATCATTTACCGATGATTGGACATGTCACATCACTAAATGCATCGGTAGCTGCTGCACTTTTAATGTACGAAGTGTATCGTAAACGTCAAGAAGCGAATGATTGACAATGAAAACTATTTTGCTTGTTGACGGCTATAATATGATAGGAGCTTGGAAAGAGCTACGACCATTACGTGATACAAATTTTGAAGATGCCCGTAAGAGATTGGTTGAGCTTATGGCTGAGTATAAGGCAGCTATGGGGTGGCGCGTAATTATAGTTTTTGACGCACATCTTGTACCGGGTGTGGAGCAAACTTATTTAGAAAACGATGTCGAAATCATATATACACGGAAAAATGAAACAGCAGATGAACGTATTGAAAAAATGACACACGAACTAAAAGCTAGAAATGTACAGATTCACGTAGCAACCTCTGATATGGCAGAGCAAAACGTTATTTTTGGTAACGGTGCTCTGCGAAAATCGGCAAGAGAGCTAGAAATTGATATGGGTATTATCCAACATAAAATTTCTCATGAGGTGAAACAAAAACATGATAGCAAACCGCCATCCCGCATGGAGCTTAAGCCGGATGTTGCTTTGGCCTTTGAAAAATGGCGGCGTGGTTTGAAATGATTGATTGACTCATATTTTCCAATTCCGTTATACTGTTTCTAATTATCTGTTGTGGCTGAGGTGATACCATGTTTAAAAATAGTATTGTACAAGTGACACAAGATTTTGAACGATTCAATGATGAAGAACTTATTGAAATGGTGCATCAAGGTAATACAGATGCGTTGGATTATTTAATTACGAAATACCGTTTGTTAGTAAGAGCAAAGGCTAGATCTTATTTTTTAATTGGTGCAGATAAGGAAGACATTGTGCAAGAGGGCATGATTGGTTTATATAAAGCCATTCGCGATTTTAAGGGAGATAAGCTTGCTTCTTTTCGAGCTTTTGCTGAGCTATGTATTACAAGGCAGATTATTACGGCTATTAAAACAGCTACGAGACAAAAGCATATTCCACTTAACTCATATGTTTCTCTGGACAAGCCTATTTTTGACGAAGAGTCAGATCGTACTTTAATGGATGTATTAACGGGTGCTATTATGGATGATCCGGAAGAGTTAATGATTCATAGAGAAGAGTTTGGCTACTTAGAAGAGAAGATGGGTGAGATTTTAAGTGAACTAGAACTACAAGTGTTAGCTCTTTACTTAGATGGTCAGTCTTATCATGAAATTTCTGCGAAACTAAATCGTCATGTGAAGTCTATTGACAATGCTTTACAACGAGTAAAGCGTAAATTAGAGCGACATTTAGTTCTCGAAGAAATGTCTTAGCAGTTGTATGCCTTTGTTGACATTGACAAATATAGGTGTTAGTCTTGAAAAGACAAAGTGCCGAAAAGGTGATTATATGGCAAAAAAAGTCGTTCTAAATTGCGAAAAATGCGGATCGAGAAATTATACGTTTCCAGCTAAGGAAGATTCAATTGTACGCCTCGAATTAAAGAAATTTTGCTCGCATTGCAATGAACATACAGTGCATAAACAAACGCTATAAAATAATTTGTAAATAGACAGATATGATTGATTCGGAGGTTAGGCTAGAATGGGCAAGATTAAAGGCTTTTTCAGCAATGTAATGTCGGAAATGCGCAAAACAAGCTGGCCAAAAAGTAAAGAACTGACGAAATATACAGTCGTTGTAATTTCAACTGTTGTAATTATGGCTTTATTTTTTGTGTTAGTAGACTTAGGTATTTCATCATTATTCCGCTGGTACTTAGAGTTATAATTTAGTAAATAGCATGTTAATACTTCTGAAATAGCCCGTCATTACAATAAACGGGTTTTTTCGTTTGTTTCGTTTGTTGTATGAAGTGATCAGCAGTAAAATATTCTTAATATGATAAGTATGCTACTCGGGATAGTATGAGGGTAGTGATAGATGACTATGCTAGATTTGGTATATATCATCAGGCTTTCGCTAGCTATTAGCGAAAGCTATGTTTTTCTAATAGCAGTTTGTGAAAAGAGTAAAGAATGCACTTAGCATATCCAATTCTTTTCACTTTTATCATCATTCAGTAGAAGATTCCTGCTTCTAAAAGTGGTAGGTTGAATGCAAATGCAGTTCCTTTTTGGTAGGTGTCCAAACACCGATTGAATGAAGATAAAGCCGCTGGCATATGTCACGGATTTTGAAAGGGACTAATTGTGCGAACACAATACAAAATCCAGACACAATTACGCCAAGGTGTAATTGATTTAGTAAGGGAGGGACGGACGAGGAGTCCTAGTAGTTATGGAGAAAAATTGGTATGTTGTTCATACGTATTCAGGGTATGAAAACCGTGTAAAAGCAAACCTAGAGAAACGTGTAGAAACGATGGGTATGCAAGATAAGATTTTCCGTGTTATTGTGCCTGAACACGAAGAAACGGAATTGAAGGATGGGAAAAAGCGTACAATGATGCGTAAAGTTTTCCCTGGTTATGTTTTAGTAGAGCTTATTATGACAGATGATTCATGGTATGTTGTGCGTAATACGCCAGGCGTAACTGGCTTTATCGGTTCATCTGGCGGTGGTGCGAAGCCAACACCGTTATTACCTGAAGAAGCGGACCGTCTACTACAACAAATGGGCATGACTGACAAAGTTGTCGAGATTGATATTTCTGTTGGAGAAGCGGTAGAAGTATTAGAAGGGCCTTTCGCACACTTCCAAGGACGTGTTGAAGAAATTGATACTGAAAAAGGAAAAGTGAAGGTTTCTGTAGACATGTTTGGTCGCGAAACAATTATGGAACTTGATTTTGAGCAAATACAAAAAATGTAGTTTTAGCAACTAAAGTGCCATATGTCTGATGAGTATGTCACAGAATTTGTTATTTACTACTTGCTTAAAAAAAATAAAAGTGGTATCATTTCAAAGGTCAGACTGTCATACTTTGCTTTGACGTCTGTAATGATAATTTTAATGTTATCGGCACTTAGCTGACAGACAGATATTGAGTGGGAGGGGCAACCCAATTACCACATCACGGACTTAAGGAGGTGTGTCTCGTGGCTAAAAAAGTTATTAAAGTTGTTAAACTTCAAATCCCTGCTGGTAAAGCAAATCCAGCTCCACCGGTTGGTCCTGCATTAGGTCAAGCGGGTGTGAACATCATGGGATTCTGTAAAGAATTCAACGCGCGTACTGCTGATCAAGCTGGTCTTATTATTCCAGTTGAAATTTCAGTATTCGAGGACCGTTCATTCACTTTCATTACGAAAACTCCACCTGCAGCAGTTCTACTTAAAGTAGCAGCTGGTATCCAATCTGGATCAGGTGAACCAAACCGTAAAAAAGTTGCAACGGTTAAACGTGATAAAGTTCGCGAAATCGCTGAAACTAAAATGCCAGACCTTAACGCTGCTTCAGTTGAAGCTGCAATGTTAATGGTTGAAGGTACTGCACGAAGCATGGGTATTGTTATCGAAGACTAATCCCATTACTTGATGATGTATTTGTTTTTGGAAGGTTGCGGAGTTTCTTTGTGAACGCGCAACCTTTATTCGTGGGAGGTAAAATCCGCTATAACCACAATCAAGGAGGAATTATATAATGGCTAAAAAAGGTAAAAAACTGCAAGATGCAGCAAAATTAATCGACCGTAACGCAGTATACGGCGCACAAGAAGCAATCGAACTTGCTCAAAAAACTAGCTCAGTGAACTTCGACGCTACTGTAGAAGTTGCTTTCCGTCTAGGAATCGATACTCGTAAAAACGACCAACAAATCCGTGGTGCAGTAGTGTTACCAAACGGTACTGGTAAAACTCAACGTGTATTAGTATTCGCTAAAGGTGAAAAACTTAAAGAAGCTGAAGCAGCTGGTGCTGACTACGTAGGCGATGCAGAATACATCCAAAAAATCCAACAAGGTTGGTTCGATTTCGATGTAATCGTTGCAACTCCTGACATGATGGGTGAAGTTGGTAAACTTGGTCGTGTATTAGGACCTAAAGGTTTAATGCCAAACCCTAAAACTGGTACAGTTACTTTCGATGTAACTAAAGCGATCGAAGAAATTAAAGCTGGTAAAGTAGAATACCGTGCTGATAAAGCTGGTATTATCCACGCTCCTATCGGTAAAGTTTCTTTCTCTGCAGAAAAATTAGTAGAAAACTTCTTAACTGTATTTGATGTAGTACAAAAAGCAAAACCTGCTGCTGCTAAAGGTACTTACATGAAATCTGTAAACGTTACAACTACAATGGGCCCAGCTATTAAAGTTGACGCTTCAAGCGTAGTAGTAAAATAATTAGTTTTTTTATATAAATCTGTTGACGGCTCTGTCTATCTGTGATATGATGGATGCTGTTGTGAATCATCCATTTGTACCGTAGACAGTAGGAGTGACTTGTCACTTAATGATCCTACCGAGGACATCGGAATTCGGATTCTTATTTTAAAGATGATGACTTTCAGCCTCTGTGTCTATTTTGACCCAGAGGCTTTTCTTTTGTCGGTATAAATGACCCATTCTAATAGGAGGTGTCATCATGAGCAAAGCAATCGAAAACAAACAAGTACAAGTTCAAGAGATTACAGAGAAATTCCAAAATGCTGCTTCTGTAGTAGTTGTGGATTACCGTGGTCTTAACGTTTCACAAGTGACTGAGCTTCGTAAACAACTTCGTGAAGCTGGCGTTGAGTTCAAAGTTTACAAAAACACTTTAACTCGTCGTGCAACTGAAGCTGTTGGCCTTGAAGGAATCAATGACGTATTAGTTGGTCCTAACGCAATTGCGTTCTCTAATGAAGATGTTGTAGCTCCTGCTAAAATCATCAACGAGTTCGCTAAGAAAAATGAAGCTTTAGAAATTAAAGCAGGTATTATTGAAGGTACAATCTCTTCTGTTGAAGATGTTAAAGCACTTGCAGAACTTCCATCACGCGAAGGTCTTCTTTCTATGCTTTTATCTGTACTTCAAGCTCCAGTGCGTAACTTCGCACTTGCAACAAAAGCTGTTGCAGAACAAAAAGAAGAACAAGGCGCGTAATTTCATACGCACTATAACTTCTGCGGCCTAACCCGCAACAAAAAAACATTATCCAATTAGGAGGAAATTATAATGAATAAAGAGCAAATCTTAGAAGCTATCAAAGCTATGACAGTTCTTGAATTAAACGATTTAGTAAAAGCTATCGAAGAAGAATTCGGTGTAACAGCTGCTGCTCCTGTAGCAGTAGTAGGTGGTGCTGCTGCTGGCGCTGCTGAAGAAAAAACTGAGTTTGACGTAGTACTAGCATCTGCTGGTGGCGAAAAAATCAAAGTAATCAAAGCAGTTCGTGAAATCACTGGTTTAGGTCTTAAAGAAGCTAAAGAAGTAGTAGATAACGCTCCTAAAGCTCTTAAAGAAGGCGTTTCTAAAGATGAAGCTGAACAAATCAAAGCTAAACTTGAAGAAGTTGGCGCATCTGTAGAAGTTAAGTAATCTCGCGTTACTTTTAAACAAAAGGAAAGCTCGTCATTGCGGCGAGCTTTTTTTCTTCATTATGAGGAGGCGTGAAAATGTCAGATCACTATTATACAAGTAAGCCTCAAACTGAGAGTAAACCTCGTCACTGGACATTCAAATTGTTAGGGCATACGTTTTCCTTCGAAACGGATGCAGGGGTATTTAGTAAAAGCGAAGTAGATTTTGGATCCCGTGTATTAATAGATGCTTTTCAAATGCCTGATATTGATGGTGCAATTTTTGATGTGGGGTGTGGGTATGGACCGATTGGATTATCGATTGCCAAGACAAACCCAGATCGTACCGTTCTTATGATGGATATAAATGAACGTGCAGTTGCACTCTCACAAAAAAATGCGCAAGTAAACGGTGTTCAAAATGTACGGATATTTGTGAGTGACGGACTATCGATGGTTGGCAACGATATAAAAGCCGCAGCTATTTTAACCAATCCTCCAATTCGCGCAGGAAAGGAAACAATTTTCCGTTTTTACGATGGAGCTTATGATAAGTTAGTGTCATCTGGCGAGTTGTGGGTAGTAATACAGAAGAAGCAAGGTGCACCATCAACGGTAAGTTATTTAGAAGAAAAATTTTCTGAAGTCGATGTTGTGGAGAAGAAAAAAGGCTACTGGATAGTGCGTGCAAAAAAATAAATGAAATATGCATAAATTATTGACTTGACAAATCGGCTATGATAATATGGTAAAATGCAAAAATATTATTTTGAGGTCGTATGCCCTTTTGTATATGATTGTTATAATGTGGGTATACTTGCCAAGATAAGTTTAGTTAACCGAAAATGAGATCTTTTTGAAGACTCGTTTTCTTTTTGTCTTTCGAAATCATACACTATTTGTATGATTTTGCAAAGACCTAATATCGCTTTATTGAGGGGTGAATGAGTTGACAGGTCAACTAGTTCAGTATGGACAACACCGCCAGCGTAGAAGCTTTGCGCGTATTAACGAGGTGCTTGAGCTTCCAAATCTGATTGAGATTCAAACGGCGTCTTACGAGTGGTTCCTTGAAGAAGGTCTACGTGAAATGTTCCGTGACATTTCGCCGATCGAGGACTTTACAGGTAATCTTTCATTAGAATTCATCGATTATTCATTAGGAGATCCTAAGTATGAAGTCGATGAGTGTAAAGAGCGAGATGTTACTTACGCAGCTCCATTACGTGTGAAAGTACGTCTTTACAACAAAGAAACAGACGAAGTGAAGGAACAGGATGTCTTCATGGGCGACTTCCCATTAATGACAGAAACAGGTACGTTCATTATCAATGGTGCTGAACGTGTTATCGTTTCACAATTAGTTCGTTCACCAAGTGTGTATTTCCATGATAAAACTGATAAAAACGGTAAGAAAGGTTTCGGAGCAACAGTTATTCCAAACCGTGGTGCATGGTTGGAATATGAAACTGACGCAAAAGATGTAGTATACGTGCGTATTGATCGTACTCGTAAGCTACCAGTAACGGTGTTACTTCGTGCATTAGGTTTCGGTTCAGACCAAGAAATTATCGATATTATCGGTGACAATGAATTTTTACGTAATACGTTAGAAAAAGATAACTCTGAAAGTACTGAAAAAGCACTTTTAGAAATCTATGAACGTTTACGTCCAGGTGAGCCACCAACAGTTGAAAGTGCGAAGAGTTTATTATACTCTCGTTTCTTTGATGCGAAACGCTATGATTTAGCGAATGTTGGTCGCTACAAAATGAATAAAAAGCTTCATATCAAAAATCGTTTATTTAACCAAACGATTGCTGAAACGCTTGTAGATCCAGAAACAGGCGAAATTTTAGTAGAAAAAGGTACAGTTCTTGACCGTCGTACTTTAGATAAAATCTTACCGTATTTAGAAGATTCATCAAAAGGAATCGGTTTCCGCACTTTATCACAAGTAGGTGGAGTGCTTGAGGATGATGTAACAATCCAATCTATTAAAATTTATGCACCAAAAGATGAAGCGCAAAAAGAAATCAATATTATTAGTAATGCGTACATCGATGAAGAAGTGAAGAATATTACGCCTGCTGACGTATTATCTTCAGTAAGTTATTTCTTCAATTTACTTTACCAAGTAGGGGCAACAGATGATATCGACCACTTAGGTAACCGTCGTCTACGCTCTGTTGGTGAGCTTCTACAAAACCAATTCCGTATCGGTTTATCTCGTATGGAACGTGTAGTACGTGAGCGTATGTCTATTAACGACACAGCGGCAATCGTACCACAGCAATTAATTAATATTCGTCCAGTAATTGCGTCAATTAAAGAGTTCTTTGGTAGCTCTCAATTATCACAATTCATGGACCAAACAAATCCACTGGCAGAGTTAACGCATAAACGTCGTCTATCTGCATTAGGACCTGGTGGTTTAACACGTGAGCGTGCTGGTTTCGAAGTACGTGACGTTCACTATTCTCACTATGGTCGTATGTGTCCAATCGAGACACCAGAGGGTCCAAACATTGGTTTAATCAACTCTTTATCTTCATTTGCCAAAGTAAATAAATTCGGATTCATTGAAACACCTTATCGTCGTATTGACCATGAAACAGGTAAAGTATCGGATCAAATTGATTATTTAACAGCTGATGAAGAAGATAACTACTATGTAGCACAAGCGAACTCACTATTAAATCCTGATGGTACATTTGCTAAAGAAGAAGTAGTAGGCCGTTTCCGTGGGGATAACACAGTATTTAATAAATCGCAAATGGACTACATGGACGTATCACCTAAACAAGTAGTGTCAGCTGCGACTGCATGTATCCCGTTCTTAGAAAACGATGACTCGAACCGTGCACTTATGGGTGCCAACATGCAACGTCAAGCAGTTCCTCTTCTTAACCCAGAAGCACCATTTGTTGGTACTGGTATGGAACACGTTGATGCGCGTGACTCAGGTGCGGCGGTAGTAGCGAAATATGATGGTATTGTTGAGCACGTTGAAGCTCGCTCTATCCATGTTCGCCGTATTGAAGTCGTTGACGGTAAAGAGGTTAAAGGCGATTTAACAAAATATAAATTACAAAAATTCATTCGTTCTAACCAAGGTACTTCATACAACCAACGTCCACTTGTAAAAGTTGGCGAACGCGTGAAACCTCGTGACATTTTAGCAGACGGTCCATCTATGGAAAAAGGCGAACTTGCTCTTGGTCGTAACGTACTTGTTGCGTTCATGACTTGGAACGGCTTTAACTATGAGGATGCTGTTATTATGAGCGAACGCCTTGTAAAAGACGATGTATATACATCTGTTCATATTGAAGAATATGAATCAGAGTCTCGTGATACAAAATTAGGACCTGAAGAAATCACTCGTGATATTCCAAACGTCGGGGAAGATGCACTTCGTAATTTAGATGAACGTGGTATCATTCGCGTTGGTGCGGAAGTACGTGACGGTGACATTCTTGTAGGTAAAGTAACACCTAAAGGGGTTACTGAATTAACAGCTGAAGAACGCTTATTACATGCTATCTTCGGTGAAAAAGCTCGTGAAGTTCGTGATACTTCATTACGCGTACCACATGGTGCTGGCGGTATTATTCTTGATGTAAAAGTATTTAACCGTGAAGATGGCGATGAATTACCACCAGGTGTTAACCAATTAGTTCGTGCTTACATTGTTCAAAAGCGTAAAATTCGCGTAGGGGACAAAATGGCCGGACGTCATGGTAACAAAGGGGTTATCTCTCGTATCTTACCGGAAGAGGATATGCCATTCATGCCAGACGGTACTCCTGTTGATATCATGTTAAACCCACTTGGTGTACCTTCTCGTATGAACATCGGACAAGTTTTAGAATTACACTTAGGTATGGCTTCTCGTTCCCTAGGCATTCATATGGCAACTCCAGTATTCGATGGTGCCAACGAAGAAGATGTTTGGGAAACGATGGAAGAGGCAGGCATGAACCGTGATGGTAAAACAATCCTGTATGATGGACGTTCAGGTGAACCATTTGATAACCGTGTATCAGTAGGGATCATGTACATGATCAAACTTGCTCACATGGTTGATGATAAACTTCACGCACGTTCAACTGGTCCTTACTCACTTGTTACGCAACAGCCACTTGGTGGTAAAGCACAGTTCGGTGGACAACGCTTTGGTGAGATGGAGGTATGGGCACTTGAAGCATACGGTGCTGCTTATACTCTTCAAGAAATCTTAACAGTTAAATCCGATGACGTTGTTGGACGTGTAAAAACATACGAAGCAATCGTTAAAGGTGAAAGTGTACCAGAGCCAGGCGTTCCTGAATCATTCAAAGTATTGATTAAAGAACTTCAATCTCTTGGTATGGATGTGAAAATGTTAACGGTCAATGATGAAGAAGTAGAGCTTCGCGACTTAGACGAAGAAGAAGATCTTCAACCAGCTGATGCACTTAACATTGCACCACAGAAAGATACGGAAGAAGAGCCAGTAGAGTCTTTTGAATAATGGAAAACGTTAATTCACATTATTAGTGAACACGGTCAAAGTTATTTTTCAAATTAGTCGGGCAGGATTTAACGCCCTGTCCGGCTTTTTCTTTTAACTTCTTTCAGCGGAAGTCTCCCACCTCTATAGGTGGGCGGGTTTAAGCTGATATCAGCGGGTGTCCAAACACCTGTAGCTGACGCTTCGCTTTCGCTACAAAAAACACTTGCTGAAAGAAGTTAAAGCCTCCGGCGGATGTCACGGAATCGGAAAGGAATGCTTTATGCAAACACAAAGCCGATTCAGGACACAATTATGCCGAGGCATAATTGATTAAATCATTCTATTTTTAATCTTTTGCTAAAGAGAAATGATTCTTGCAAACGATTATCGAGCTGCGTAAAAGAGTCTTTATAAAGACCTATACTAGAGGGAGGTAGGCTCCTTGATAGACGTTAATGAATTTGAATATATGAAAATTGGTTTAGCTTCTCCTGACAAGATTCGTTCTTGGTCATACGGTGAAGTTAAAAAACCTGAAACAATTAACTACCGTACATTAAAACCAGAAAAAGATGGTTTATTCTGTGAGCGTATTTTTGGTCCAACTAAGGACTGGGAGTGTCACTGTGGTAAATACAAACGTGTACGCTACAAAGGCGTAGTTTGTGATCGTTGTGGTGTTGAAGTAACACGCGCGAAAGTTCGTCGTGAACGTATGGGCCACATCGAATTAGCAGCACCAGTTTCACATATCTGGTACTTCAAAGGTATTCCTAGCCGTATGGGCCTTATTTTAGATATGTCCCCACGTGCACTAGAAGAAGTAATTTACTTTGCATCATACGTTGTAATCGAACCAGGTGCTACAAACTTAGAAAGTAAGCAACTACTTTCTGAAAAAGAGTACCGTGCGTATCGTGAAAAATTCGGTAACACATTTGAAGCATCTATGGGTGCGGAAGCAATTAAAAGATTATTAGGCAAAATTGATCTTGAAGATGAAACTCAATCTTTAAAAGAAGAGTTGAAATCAGCACAAGGTCAACGCCGTACACGTGCCATTAAACGTCTTGAAGTTGTAGAATCATTCCGTAACTCAGGTAACTCTCCTGAATGGATGATTTTAGATGTACTACCGGTTATTCCACCAGAGCTTCGTCCGATGGTGCAATTAGATGGTGGTCGTTTTGCAACTTCTGACTTAAACGATTTATATCGTCGTGTAATCAACCGTAATAACCGTTTAAAACGTTTACTAGACCTTGGTGCTCCAAGCATCATCGTACAAAACGAAAAACGTATGTTACAAGAAGCTGTTGATGCATTAATTGATAACGGTCGTCGTGGTCGTCCTGTAACAGGTCCTGGTAACCGTCCATTAAAATCACTTTCACATATGTTGAAAGGTAAACAAGGTCGTTTCCGTCAAAACTTACTTGGTAAACGTGTTGACTACTCTGGTCGTTCGGTTATCGTAGTAGGTCCAAACTTAAAAATGTACCAATGTGGTCTACCAAAAGAAATGGCAATTGAATTATTCAAGCCTTTCGTAATGAAAGAGTTAGTAGAACGTGGCCTTGCTCATAATATTAAATCTGCTAAACGTAAAATAGAGCGTTTAAACAACGATGTATGGGACGTTTTAGAAGATGTTATTCGTGAGCATCCAGTATTATTAAACCGTGCACCTACGCTTCACCGTCTTGGTATTCAAGCGTTTGAACCAACACTAGTTGAAGGTCGTGCTATTCGTCTTCACCCATTAGTATGTACAGCTTATAACGCTGACTTCGATGGTGACCAAATGGCGGTTCACGTACCATTATCAGCGGAAGCGCAAGCAGAGGCTCGTCTTCTAATGCTTGCTGCACAAAATATCCTGAACCCGAAAGACGGTAAACCAGTTGTAACACCATCTCAAGATATGGTATTAGGAAACTACTACTTAACACTTGAACGTGAAACAGCTCGCGGCGAAGGAACAATTTTCTATGGACCAAACGAAGTATTAATTGCATATGATACAGGTCATGTTCATTTGCATACTCGTATTGCGATTAAAGCAAGCTCGTTAAACAACCCAACATTTACTGAGGAACAAAATAATATGTTCCTATTAACGACTGTTGGTAAAGTAATCTTTAACGAAATCTTGCCTAAATCATTCCCATACATTAATGAGCCAACTGATTTCAACTTAGAGCAAGAAACACCAAGCAAATACTTCGTTAACTTAACAATTGATGAAGAAACGTTAAAAGAGCTTGAGGCAGATGCTTCTTATAATGGGCTTGATGAAAAAGGTAAAGTGGAAGCACAACGCACAGCTGTATTGCGCAAACACTTTGCATCAGTACCAGTTGTAAATCCATTCCGTAAAAAATTCTTAGGTAATATCATTGCTGAAGTATTTAAACGTTTCCACATTACTGAAACATCTAAAATGCTTGACCGCATGAAAAACCTAGGATTCAAATATTCAACACGCGCTGGTATTACTGTAGGTGTATCTGACATCGTCGTATTACCAGACAAAGGCGAAATTTTAGCGGTAGCTCAAGAAAAAGTAGATAAAGTTCAAGCGCAATTCCGTCGTGGTTTCATCACGGAAGATGAGCGTTATGATCGAGTTATCTCAAGCTGGAGTGCTGCGAAAGATGAAATTCAATCAAAGCTGATGAAGTCGCTTGAGAAAACAAACCCAATCTTTATGATGTCTGACTCAGGTGCCCGTGGTAACGCATCTAACTTTACACAGTTAGCAGGTATGCGTGGTCTGATGGCCAACCCGGCTGGTCGTATCATCGAACTTCCAATTAAATCTTCATTCCGTGAAGGTTTAACGGTATTAGAGTACTTCATCTCAACTCACGGTGCTCGTAAAGGTCTTGCCGATACAGCCCTAAAAACTGCCGATTCAGGTTACTTAACACGTCGTCTTGTTGACGTAGCACAAGATGTTATCGTTCGTGAGGATGACTGTGGAACTGACCGTGGTTTAACAATTGGTGCGTTAATGGAAGGTACAGAGCTAATTGAAGCGTTAGATGAGCGTATTATCGGTCGTCATACGAAGAAAACAATCCACCATCCAGAAACAGGTGAAGTAATTTTAGAAAAAGACGGTTTGATCGACCAAGATATCGCTCGTATCATTATAGAGCTAGGTATCGAAGAAGTTACAATCCGTTCTGCGTTTACATGTAATACAAAACATGGCGTATGTAAAAAATGTTACGGCATGAACTTAGCAACAGGTGAAGAGGTTGAAGTTGGAGAAGCAGTTGGTATTATTGCGGCTCAATCAATCGGTGAACCAGGTACACAGTTAACAATGCGTACATTCCATACAGGTGGGGTTGCCGGGGATGATATTACACAAGGTCTTCCACGTATCCAAGAGATTTTTGAAGCACGTAATCCTAAAGGTCAATCAGTTATTTCTGATATCGCAGGTACTGTTTCAGACATCACTGAAATCCGTGAAGGCCTAAAAGAGATTACAATTGAAGGTGAAGTAGAAACACGTAAATACGCAGCACCTTACAATGCTCGTCTGAAAGTACAAGAAGGCGACTTTGTAGAACGCGGTCAAGTATTAACAGAAGGTTCTATCGATCCAAAACAATTGTTAAAAGTTAAAGACGTTTCAACAGTTCAAGAATACCTGTTAAAAGAAGTACAAAAAGTATACCGTATGCAAGGGGTAGAAATTGGTGACAAACATATCGAGGTAATGGTTCGCCAAATGCTTCGTAAAGTACGTGTAATTGAAGCTGGAGATACTGAATTATTACCAGGTTCATTACTAGATATTCACCAATTCTCAGAGGCAAACGTAGATGCTGTTATGAATGGCAAAAACCCTGCGACTTGTCGTCCTGTGATCCTTGGTATTACAAAAGCGTCTCTTGAAACAGAATCATTCTTATCTGCTGCATCATTCCAAGAAACAACTCGTGTGTTAACGGATGCTGCTATTAAAGGTAAGCGTGATGAACTTCTTGGTCTGAAGGAAAACGTAATTATCGGTAAACTTGTTCCTGCAGGTACTGGTATGCAACGTTACCGTCAAATCCGTATTGAAAAAGATGAGCTTGAGACAGAAAACCTAATTTCTGCTGAATAATCATTAAAATAAGTGCCGAGGAGATGTATTTTCATCATCTCTTCGGACTTTTTAAAGATATGAGTTGACAGCCGAAATTGGTAATGATAATATATTGAAGGTTGATAGTTAACTGTCTGTACTTCGGAGGATATGAAAATGTCTTATGATAGAGTAAGGGATAGTCAAACAATCATAGGTACAAAGCAAACAGTAAAAGCAATGCGAGCCGGTTCAGTGAAAGAACTTTTTGTGGCACTCGATGCAGACAATTGGGTAACCGATTCGGCCATATCTTTCGCGAGAGAAATCGGTATACCAGTTACTCTTGTTGAGTCGAAAAAGGAACTGGGCAAGGCCTGTAGAATCCACGTTGGAGCTGCAGTAGTTGCGATTACTGTAGAGTAGTTTTTGTGTATTAAACACAAAGACTTTGTTTTTACCCAAAAAATGAACCACCTGGATGTGTGGTATTAAAAAGGAATAAATGAAGGGAGGAAAAACCGATGCCTACAATTAACCAATTAGTTCGTAAGCCTCGTCAATCTAAAAGCACGAAATCAAAATCACCAGCGTTAAACAAAGGATATAACTCATTTAAAAAATCTTTAACTGACGTTAAATCTCCACAAAAACGCGGAGTTTGTACTCGTGTAGGTACAATGACACCTCGTAAACCAAACTCAGCGTTACGTAAATACGCTCGTGTACGTTTAACTAACCAAATCGAGGTAACTGCTTATATCCCAGGTGAAGGCCACAACTTACAAGAGCACAGTGTTGTTCTTATCCGTGGCGGACGCGTAAAAGACTTAGCGGGTGTTCGTTACCATATCGTACGTGGTGCTCTTGATACAGCTGGTGTAAACGGTCGTTTACAATCACGTTCTAAATACGGAACAAAACGCCCTAAAGAAAAAAAATAATTTAACATTATTAAGCATTGCTTAATAATGAACTTTAAAATAGTTGTTGCAAATTTTTAATCTTGCTAGCAGATTGAAAATTTGCCAATCAACTATTACAAAGTAATTCTTATAAAATAAATCGATAACTATTCGAAAGGAGGAAAACACATGCCTCGTAAAGGTCCTGTTTCCAAACGTGACGTGTTACCAGATCCAATTTATAGTTCAAAACTAGTAACTCGTTTAATTAATAAAATGATGGTTGATGGTAAAAGAGGTACTTCTCAAAAGATTTTATACGGTGCGTTCGATATCGTTAAAGAACGTTCTGGTGAAAATCCAATTGAAGTATTCGAAGCTGCTCTTAACAACGTAATGCCAGTTCTTGAAGTACGTGCTCGCCGTGTTGGTGGTTCTAACTATCAAGTACCAGTAGAAGTACGTCCAGAACGTCGTACAACTTTAGGTCTTCGTTACCTAGTTAACTACGCTCGTCTTCGTGGTGAAAAAACTATGGAAGAGCGTTTAGCTAACGAAATCCTTGATGCTTCTAACAACACAGGTGCATCAGTTAAAAAACGTGAAGATATGCACAAAATGGCAGAAGCGAACAAAGCATTCGCTCACTACCGTTGGTAATCAATATCTAAACCGCATACGCCCAATATGGAAGGAGAAATACCTATGAAACGCGAATTCTCCCTAGAGAATACACGTAATATTGGGATCATGGCTCACATTGATGCTGGTAAAACAACAACAACTGAGCGTATCCTTTATTACACAGGTAAGATTCACAAAATTGGTGAAACTCATGAAGGCGCTTCTCAAATGGACTGGATGGAGCAAGAGCAAGAACGTGGTATCACAATCACTTCTGCTGCAACAACAGCTCAATGGAACGGCCACCGTGTAAATATCATCGATACTCCTGGACACGTAGACTTCACTGTAGAAGTTGAACGTTCACTACGCGTACTTGATGGTGCTGTAACAGTTCTTGATGCTCAATCTGGTGTTGAACCTCAAACTGAAACAGTATGGCGTCAAGCTACAACTTACGGCGTTCCACGTATCGTGTTCATTAACAAAATGGATAAAACAGGAGCAGATTTCCTATATTCTGTAGGAACTCTACACGAACGTTTACAAGCAAACGCTCATCCTATCCAATTACCTATCGGAGCTGAAGATCAGTTCTCAGCAATCATTGACTTAGTTGAAATGAAAGCTACTTTCTACGGCGACGAAAAAGGTACAGCAGTGACTGAAGGCGAAATTCCTGAAGAGCACCGCGCACAAGCTGAAGAATACCGTGAAAAATTAATTGATGCTGTTGCAAGTGTTGATGAAGAAATCATGGAAAAATATTTAGAAGGCGAAGAAATTTCTGTTGCTGAACTTAAAGCGGCTATCCGTCGTGCTACGATTGCAGTAGAATTTTACCCAGTAATCTGTG
The DNA here is from genome assembly GCF_056322905.1 of Lysinibacillus sp. G1-3. Lineage (NCBI taxonomy): Bacteria > Bacillati > Bacillota > Bacilli > Caryophanales > Bacillaceae > Lysinibacillus > Lysinibacillus sp. G1-3. The sequence continues at coordinate 35,052 of NZ_JBWHYQ010000010.1, read as the reverse complement.
GTACAGCATTCAAACACAAAGGCGTACGCCCAATGTTAGATGCAGTTATCGATTACTTACCATCTCCATTAGATGTACCAGCAATCAAAGGTACTGATGTTGATGGTGACGAGGAATTAGAACGTCATTCTTCAGATGAAGAGCCATTCTCAGCTCTTGCATTCAAAGTTATGACTGACCCATTCGTAGGTAAATTAACTTTCTTCCGTGTGTATTCTGGAACTTTAGAATCAGGTTCATACGTACAAAACTCTTCTAAAGGTAAACGTGAACGCGTAGGCCGTATCCTACAAATGCACGCAAACTCTCGTGAAGAGATTTCTAAAGTATTCGCTGGGGACATCGCAGCAGCTGTAGGTCTTAAAGATACTACTACTGGTGATACTCTATGTGACGAGAAAAACCTAGTTATTCTTGAATCAATGGAATTCCCTGAGCCAGTAATTTCTCTTTCTGTAGAACCAAAATCAAAAGCTGACCAAGATAAAATGGGTCAAGCTTTACAAAAACTTCAAGAAGAGGATCCAACTTTCCGTGCTCACACTGACACAGAAACTGGTCAAACAATCATCTCAGGTATGGGTGAGCTTCACCTTGATATCTTAGTTGACCGTATGCGCCGTGAATTTAAAGTAGAAGCTAACGTAGGTGCTCCAATGGTATCTTACCGTGAAACATTCCGTGGCTCTGCAAAAGTTCAAGGTAAATTCACTCGCCAATCTGGTGGTCGTGGACAATATGGTGACGTAACGATTGAGTTCTCTCCAAATGAAGAAGGTAAAGGCTTTGAATTCGAAAACGCTATCGTTGGTGGTGTAGTACCTCGTGAATACATTCCTGCAGTAGAAGCTGGTCTTCGTGACTCTCTTGACCGCGGTGTAGTAGCTGGTTACCCACTTATCGACATTAAAGCGAAATTAGTATTCGGTTCTTACCATGACGTTGACTCGAATGAGATGGCGTTCAAAATTGCTGCATCTATGGCTCTTAAAGAAGCTGCTAAACAATGTGATGCAGTTATCTTAGAACCAATGATGAAAGTAGAAGTTGTAATTCCAGAAGAATACCTTGGTGATATCATGGGTAACATTACTTCTCGTCGCGGACGCGTTGAGGGTATGGAAGCTCGCGGTAACTCACAAGTTGTTCGTGCAATGGTTCCTTTATCGGAAATGTTTGGTTATGCAACAACTCTTCGTTCAGCAACGCAAGGTCGTGGTGTATTCTCAATGACATTCGATCATTACGAAGAAGTACCAAAATCAATCGCTGCTGACATCATCAAAAAAAATAAAGGTGAATAATTGAATTTTCATCTTGCATAAAGTATAACTAATTTGTAAGCTATGATTGTGGGATGGTGGATGGGCCCGTTCACCATCAGCAATCATTCTATAAATTTTCAAAAAATATAAACATATAATTTTGAGGAGGCAATCTCTAATGGCTAAAGAAAAATTCGACCGTTCAAAAACGCATGCTAACATTGGTACAATCGGACACGTTGACCATGGTAAAACAACTTTAACTGCTGCTATCGCAACAGTTCTTTCTAAAAAAATGGGTGGGGAAGCTAAATCATACGCTGATATCGATAACGCTCCAGAAGAAAAAGAACGTGGTATCACAATCAATACTTCTCACGTAGAATATGAAACTGATACTCGTCACTATGCACACGTTGACTGCCCAGGACACGCTGACTATGTTAAAAACATGATCACTGGTGCTGCACAAATGGACGGCGGTATCTTAGTAGTATCTGCTGCTGATGGCCCAATGCCACAAACTCGTGAACACATCCTTTTATCTCGTCAAGTAGGTGTTCCATACTTAGTAGTATTCATGAACAAATGTGATATGGTTGACGACGAAGAATTATTAGAATTAGTAGAAATGGAAATCCGTGACCTACTATCTGAATATGACTTCCCAGGTGATGATCTTCCTGTAATCAAAGGTTCTGCTCTTAAAGCTCTTGAAGGCGAAGCAGAATGGGAAGAAAAAATCGTTGAATTAATGGACGCTGTAGATTCTTATATCCCAACTCCAGAACGTCAAACTGACAAACCATTCATGATGCCAGTAGAGGACGTATTCTCTATCACTGGTCGTGGTACAGTTGCAACTGGCCGTGTTGAACGTGGTCAAGTTAAAGTTGGTGACGTAGTTGAAATCGTAGGTATTACTGAAGAAGCAAAATCTACAACTGTAACTGGTGTAGAAATGTTCCGTAAATTATTAGACTATGCTGAAGCTGGTGACAACATCGGTGCTTTACTTCGTGGTGTAGCTCGTGAAGATATCCAACGTGGTCAAGTATTATCTAAACCAGGTTCAATCACTCCACACACAAGCTTCAAAGCTGAAGTTTATGTTTTATCAAAAGAAGAGGGTGGACGTCATACTCCATTCTTCACTAACTACCGTCCTCAGTTCTACTTCCGTACAACTGACGTAACAGGTATCTGTAACTTACCAGAAGGCGTTGAAATGGTAATGCCTGGCGATAACATCGAAATGACAGTAGAACTTATCGCTCCAATCGCTCTAGAAGAAGGTACTAAATTCTCTATCCGTGAGGGTGGCCGTACTGTAGGCGCTGGCGTAGTTGCTTCTATCCAAAAATAATTTAAGCATTTAGCTTATTTTCAAAACCAATCTGTAGGGACGCTTACAGATTGGTTTTTTATGTTAAAATAAGTTAAAAACATTTGATAATTTTATTTGAATTAGATTATTTTATGTATACATACTAGGTGAAATACCAAAAAGCAGAAATAACTCAACACGCTAAAAGTAAGAATAAAATTTCTTTTATACGAAGTAGCCGGAAATGATAGCTAGTGCCATAGATCAAAATCCCCTTTTGTTTCTAACATTTTTTAATAGGTCCTCTCCAAAAGATTGGTGGATGATATTTGTTAGAACGTATGTTAAGTACGCTGATTGGAGTGGAGATTGGACGCCCTCAGGAAAGCGCCCAGTCGGAGCAGAAATCAACCCAACGTTATGGTGTGAAGATATTTAATACATATAATTTCATGGAAGGAGAGTTTGCAAGTGGAGATGAAAATATTGTTGATAGAAGATGATCCATCCATTTTCGAAATGATTCAGACACGTTTTGCACAGTGGTCGCTTCAAGTTGTAGGTGCTAAGGACTTTCAAAAAGTAATGGATGATTTTATTGAAGAAAAACCACAGCTTGTATTGATAGACATTCAGCTACCTTCCTATGATGGCTTTCATTGGTGTCGTGAAATACGTCATATCTCAAAGGTGCCAATTCTCTTTCTATCTTCACGAGACCATCCAATGGATATGGTTATGGCAATGCAAATGGGTGCAGATGACTTTGTACAAAAGCCGTTCCATATGGAGGTATTACTTGCAAAGGTACAAGCCGTTTTACGTCGTACATATGATTATATAGAAGAATCAATGGATGTCACACGGTTTAATGGTGCAGTTATTGACTATGCGCGCAGTGAAATTATGTATGAGGGTAATCTCTCTTCATTAACTAAAAATGAGCTCTTTATTTTACGTATTTTAGTGGAGAAGGCCGATCAAATTGTTTCTAGAGATGATTTAATGAGAAAGTTATGGGACGATGAACGCTTTGTCAATGATAATACATTATCGGTAAATGTTAATCGGTTACGTACTAAGCTTGAGGAAATAGGTTTACAAGAAGTGATTTTAACTAAAAAGGGACTTGGTTATATGGCTTTAACACAAGGGACGTGATGGACAATGCTCATTTTATTTTTAAGAGAACGCCTTGCATGGATAGGCTTTTTTGTTTTTATCATCGTTATGATCAATGTTTTATTTTCTTTAGACGTTGGATTAGTGGGGATTTCAATTTTATATATTAATATTAGCATGCTTATTAGCTTTATGATCTTTCTTTTTTGGCGATACGTAGTAGAAGTTGGGCGGCTAAAAAATTTCCTAGGAAATGTTGAAAACCAATTTGATGACGTGCATAGCAAAAATTTAGTGTTATCGCCTTTTCAAACGGCATACTTTACGAAAATTGAAGAAGTTCTCTACGGCAAGAACACAGAGTTAAATCAAGCAAAGGTACAGCTGCAGGAATATTCGGATGAACTTCTAGCATGGGTTCATGAAGTAAAGGCACCTTTAACTGCGGTTAATTTAATGCTGGATCGTGTAGAAGATTTGACATTACGTCGTAAATTAGAGACAGAATGGCTAAGATTGCATTTATTGGTCGATCAGCAGCTACATCAAACAAGGTTAGCTTCAATTGAAAAAGATAATTATATGATGGAGATTGAGCTAAGAACGGTTGTCTATAAAGAAATAAGAGCTATGCAGGCATGGTGTATTGAAAAAGGTATCGGTTTTGATGTGGAAGAATTAACAGATACAGTGACGACGGATACTAAATGGCTAGCCTTTATCATCCGACAAATATTATCCAATGCGATTAAATATAGTCCTGCAAATTCAGAGGTAATAATATTTACAGAAGTAGATGCTACTGGAGCAACACTATTACATATAAAAGATGCAGGTATTGGTATCCGTAAGGAGGATCTACCACGAATTTTTTATAAGTCGTATACAGGAACAGCCGGAAGAGAGTCTGCGCAATCGACAGGTATGGGTCTATACTTAGCACATAATGTGGCGCAGAAAATTGGCGTCCGTATTACTGTCCAATCTAGTGTAGGTGAAGGCTCGATATTTACATTACGTTTTCCATTACAAAATGAATATGTCAAACTAACAGGTAGATGACGAAATTGTCACCTACCTTTTTATATTGTCATGTAAAACACACGAATTGCCGACGTAGACAGGTTACACTTGGACTATAGAAAGGGGCGTTTACAAGTGGCGGTTTTAATTGGTCGTAAAGTAAAAAAAGTATATGGTAAAAAATCAACAGCCCAAGAGGTGTTAAAGGGTATTGATGTAGAAGTGAATCAAGGTGAATTTGTTGGCATTATGGGACCTTCAGGCTCTGGGAAGACAACACTTTTAAATGTTTTGTGTTCAATTGACTTTGCAACAGAAGGTGTTATTGAAATAAATGGTCAAAACTTACGTGGTATGAAGGAGAAGGCGTTAGCTAATTTCCGTCGTGAACAATTGGGATTCATATTCCAAGATTATAATTTATTAGATACACTAACGGTGAAAGAAAATATTCTACTACCATTAGCTATTAGCAGACTACCAAAGGCTGTTGCAGAGAGTCGTGTAAAGGAGCTTACGCACTTATTAGGTATTGCTGAGATTTTAAATAAATATCCAAATGAAATATCAGGTGGTCAAAAGCAACGTACATCAGCGGCTCGGGCACTAATCACAAATCCTTCGCTTGTATTTGCTGATGAACCTACAGGCGCACTTGACTCAAAATCAGCTACTGCACTTTTAAAAAATCTACAAAGTATTAATGAGTCAAAAAAAGCAACGATTATGATGGTTACGCATGATGCGGTAGCAGCGAGTTTTTGTACACGTGTTTTATTTTTAAAGGACGGACTCATTTATAGTGAGCTATACAAAGGAGATAAAACGAGACAGGCTTTTTTCCAAGAAATCATGCATACGCAAAGTGTGCTAGGCGGTGACGGCTATGAGTCTTAGTAAACTCGTATTGCGCAGTATGAAGAAAAATATGAAGCATTATTATTTATATTTTTTCGCACTTATTTTTAGTGTTACTTTATATTTTTCTTTTGTGACATTGCAAAATAATGCTGAAGTGCTCGATACAGTAGAGAAGAGCGGTACGGCCACAGCGGGTTTTAAAGCAGCAACCTATATGTTGTACTTTATTGTCTTATTTTTCGTCCTATATGCCAACCATCTATTTATGAAGCGTCGTAGTAAGGAGATAGGCTTGTATCAGCTAATAGGGATGACAAAGGGGCTTATCGTACGTTTATTAGCGGTAGAAAGTATCTTCTTATTTGTAGGCGCGGTCGTTTTAGGTATACTTGCAGGGTTCTTTAGTTCACGCTTATTCGCAATGATTTTACTGCACGTACTTGAAAAAGAGACACTTGTGACAATGACGTTTAGTACTGAGGCACTACAACAATCTATCGTAGTATTTGCCATTCTACTAGCCATTGTACTTGTGCAAATGGCTTTGATGATTTACCGTATATCATTACTATCACTATTTAGCGCTTCAAAGCAAGCTGATGAGCGCGTAAAACGTTTCAGCCCATTACAAATGGTTATTGGTTTTTTAGGGCTTGTACTAATTGCATATGGCTACTATGCATCAACTAAGCTTTTCGATATTAACACTACTGGTGATTTAGCTCTTAATATGACTATTATTTTAGCAACTACTATCGGCGGAACATTCCTTGTTTTCCGTTTCTCTGTAGCATTTATTATGAATTCAATTCGTCTTAAGAAAAATGGACATTTAACTGCTCGTGATGTCTTAGCGTTAACACCGATTATGCATCGTATGAAGAGTAATGCGAAATCCTTAACGCTTATTACGGTTTTAACGGGTGTTTCGCTTGGCGTTACAACTTTAGCTTATATATCGTATTATTCATCAGAAGCGTCGGCGTATAGCCGAGTACCTGGTGATTATGTTTTACTTGAAGATAGGGGCCAGGAATTTTTAAAGAAGCTAGAGGACAATAATATTGCTTTTGATAAAATAGATTACCGATTACAGAGCGTTTCAGCTTCCTTTTCACAGCTATTATCGAAAGAACAGCAAAATAAAGATAATCCCCTTGATGGTGTAGAAGGACTCATTTATACAATTCCACTTTCTGATTATCAACAAATAGTTCATGAAGCTACCGTTTCGGATAATGATGTCATATTAACAAACTACGGTGGTTATATGGCAGAGATGTTTCCACTTGAAAAGGATCGTGATGTAGTTGTCACTCCTGGAGGTCCAGAGGGAACAAAGGAAGAAACGCTTCATGTCAAAGATGTTCAACATGAAAGTATTATAAGTGGTACTGTGACATCAGGGCCTGGGGGGCCAATTTTCGTAGTTTCGGATGCATTGTTTGAAAAACTAGCTACTTATTCAAGCGCTTCTGAGTGGCACAAACAAACTTCTATTAAGATAAAGAATAAAAGTGATTTAGCTCAAGCAGAGAAATTATATATACAATTAAATAAAGAAAATTACTCAAATGATATACAATCCTTTGAAGAAGCACGTAAGGGGAATATTGAAACATTAGGAATTACGATATTTACCGCAGCATTTTTAGGGTTAGCATTTTTAGTGACAACGGGTAGTATTTTATACTTTAAGCAAATGTCTGAGGCTGAAGAGGAGCGAGGCTCTTATACGATATTAAGAAAGATTGGCTTCGCTGAAAAAGATATTATGAAAGGTATATATATGAAACAAGCCTTTAATTTTGGTGTTCCATTAATAATAGGGCTACTCCATAGTTACTTTGCTGTTAAGTCGGGATGGTTTTTATTCGGCTCAGAGTTAACCACACCATTATGGATTGCTATGAGCTGCTATATAGCGTTATATGCTATCTTCGCTGTACTTTCTGTTGGCTATTATAAAAAAGTCATTCGTGAATCGTTATAAATAGGAAGAAATCTTAAAACAGTATGATTAGTTAAGGTCATACTGTTTTTTTTGGTGTTTAAATTTAGGGGATTTTTCCAGGGGGTAAAAACATCTTGACTTTCAAGTATTAGACGATTAAAGTTTAGTGTATTAGTAATCTAGTGTATGAAAGTGAAGTGTTGAAATGAACGCAGTAATTGTGGCAGTGGCCGTCATGTTAATATTAAGCTTGCTCCGTATCAATGTTGTTCTTTCTCTTGTATTAGGCGCCTTCGCAGGAGGTCTAACAAGCGGAATGGGTATTGAAGCAACTGTAAAATCATTTACAGAAGGATTAGGAGCAGGCGCAACGATTGCTTTAAGTTATGGGTTACTTGGTGGTTTCGCTATTGCCATTTCAAAAACGGGAATTCCTGAATTAATGATTGCAGGGATTTTAAAAATATTAAATAAAAACGGTACAAGTAATCGAAAAGGATTAGTGAAGGTTTTAATTTTCCTACTGATCTTTATGATGTCTATTTTCTCACAAAACTTAATTCCAATTCATATAGCCTTTATCCCATTATTGATACCTCCGATTTTAAAGGTTTTAAATATGCTAGAGGTTGACCGACGAATAATCGCTACACTAATTGCTGTTGGTTTAATAGGGACGTATAGTTTCGTACCTGCAGGCTTCGGAGCTATTTTCCAAGATATCGTTTCTACTCAAGTAACCGAGGCAGGTATGGAAGCAACTTCGCGTGATGTACCGGTAGCGATGGCTATACCCGTTCTAGGGATGTTAATTGGATTATGTGTAGCCTTTTTCGTATATCGAAAACCTCGACAATATCAAAATAAAGATGTTGAGACAGAGTCTTTAAATGTTCATGTCAGTAAGTTCGTTATTTTTTCTACGACTGTAGCTTTAATTGTCTCTCTATGTGCACAAATTTATACTGACTCGATGATTGTAGGCGCCTTTGCAGGAATTATGATGATGTATTTTACTGGTGCACTAAAATGGAAAGAGGCAGATGAGATTCTTTCTGAGGGAATGAAGATGATGGCCTTCATCGGTTTTGTGATGATCGCTGCAAATGGTTTTGCATCTGTTATTAACGCCACGGGTCATGTGGATAGCTTAATCTCAAACTCACTAACAATTCTTCAAGGAAATAAGAGTCTAGCTATATTGATTATGTTGGTCATTGGTTTAATAGTGACGATGGGGATTGGTTCATCCTTCGCGACAGTACCTATCATTGCAACTTTATTTGTTCCTCTTGCACAAGGGTTAGGAATGAGTCCTTTGGCTATTATATGCCTAATAGGTACAGCAGGTGCTTTAGGTGATGCAGGTTCTCCGGCTTCGGATTCTACTCTTGGACCAACTGCAGGCTTAAATGTAGATGGACAGCATAATCACATTTGGGATACATGTGTGCCAACGTTTATCTTTATTAACATCCCTCTCATTATATTTGGCTGGGTTGCATGTGTGTTTTTCTTATAAGTAATAGAAAGAGCAGTTTCTAACTATTAGAAGCTGCTTTTTTATTGTCTTTAAGAAATTATAGAACGTTAATGGCAACATAACTAAGTGCATCATCTACAAATTGAGCTCACCAGTGCTTTAGCGAACGCGTTCTTGTAGTCAGTTATTGTTTGAAATATTCGAAAACGTTGATATAACAACCTTATGTGTTGCAAAGTGCATGGGAATTTTATATACTAGTAAACGGTTCAGAGGAACGAAAAATATTAGTAGTAAGAATATCAGCAACATTTAAAAGAATTTAGCGAAAAGACTTGCTTATTCTTTTTTTATTGGGTATAATGTTGAATGTTGGTCTTTGACTGCGATGAAACGAGAGGTTGCCGACACACCCGGCCGCTTTGCCATGGCGGTGTGACGGAAAATTTTCGTGGAGAATGTCTAGAAAATAGGCGAGAAGGAGGGAAAATAATGGCAAAACAAAAGATTCGTATTCGTTTAAAAGCGTATGATCACCGTATTTTAGATCAGTCTGCTGAGAAAATTGTGGAAACTGCAAAACGTTCAGGTGCAAGTGTATCAGGTCCGATTCCACTTCCAACTGAGAAGTCTGTGTACACGATTCTTCGTGCCGTTCACAAGTACAAAGATTCTCGTGAACAATTCGAAATGCGTACGCATAAACGTCTGATCGATATCGTTAACCCAACACCACAAACTGTTGACGCGTTAATGAAACTTGATTTACCATCTGGCGTTGATATCGAAATCAAACTTTAATGGTAAAAATATAACTATTTAAAACTTACAGGAGGTGTGACAAATGGCTAAAGGAATCTTAGGTAGAAAAATTGGTATGACACAAGTTTTTGCTGAAAACGGCGACTTAATCCCGGTAACAGTTATCGAAGCTACTCCAAACGTGGTTCTTCAAAAGAAAACTGCTGATACAGATGGCTACGAAGCTATCCAAGTTGGTTTCGAAGACAAGCGCGTTAAGCTTTCTAACAAACCAGAACAAGGTCACGTAGCAAAAGCGAACACTGCTCCTAAGCGCTTCATTCGTGAATTCCGCAACGTGAACGTTGAAGAATACGAAGTTGGTCAAGAAGTCAAAGTAGAAATTTTCGCAGAAGGCGATGTAATTGATGTAACAGGTGTTACTAAGGGTAAAGGTTTCCAAGGTGTAATTAAACGCCACGGTCAATCTCGTGGTCCTATGGCCCACGGTTCTCGTTACCACCGTCGTCCTGGTTCAATGGGTCCAGTTGCTCCGAACCGCGTATTCAAACAAAAGAAATTACCTGGTCAAATGGGTGGCACAGTAGTTACAATCCAAAACTTAGAAATCGTGAAAGTTGATGCGGAACGTAACTTACTACTTGTTAAAGGTAATGTTCCTGGTTCTAAAAAAGCTCTAGTTACAGTTAAAACTGCAATTAAAGCTAAGTAATCACCTAAGGAAAGGAGGAAACAGGAATGACAAAAGTATCTGTACTTAGTCAAACAGGTGCTTCAGTTGGTGAAATCGAATTAAACGATGCGATCTTCGGAATCGAGCCAAATGAAGCAGTATTATTCGACGCTGTAGTTGCACAACGTGCTTCTCTACGTCAAGGTAATCACAAGGTTAAAAACCGTTCTGAAGTTGCTGGTGGTGGTCGTAAACCATGGCGTCAAAAAGGAACTGGTCGTGCTCGTCAAGGTTCTATCCGTTCTCCACAATGGCGCGGTGGTGGTATCGTATTCGGTCCAACTCCACGTAGCTATTCTTACAAATTACCGAAAAAAGTTCGTCGCTTAGCTCTTAAATCTGCTTTATCAGCTAAAGTAGTAGAACAGAACTTCTTAGTTCTTGATGCTCTTTCACTAGCAGCACCAAAAACAAAAGAATTCACAAAAATCCTTAAAGATCTTTCTTTAGAGAAAAAATCTTTATTCGTAACTGCTGACCTAGATGAAAACGTAGCATTATCTGCTCGTAACATCCCTGGTGTAACAGTTTTAACTGCAAACGGAATCAACGTTCTTGATCTATTAGGTCACGAAAAAGTTGTGTTCACTAAGTCTGCAGTAGAAAAAGTTGAGGAGGTGCTTGGATAATGGAAGCACGTGATATTTTAAAACGTCCGGTCATTACTGAGCGTTCTTCAGAACTTATGGCAGAGAAAAAGTATACTTTCGAAGTAGACACTCGCGCTAACAAAACTCAAGTAAAAGACGCTGTAGAAGAAATCTTTGGTGTAAAAGTTGAGAAAGTAAACGTTCTTAACTACAAAGGTAAATTCAAACGCGTTGGCCGTTACGGTGGTTACACTAACAAACGTCGTAAAGCGATTGTTAAATTAACTGCTGATAGCAAAGAAATCGAATTATTCGAAATGTAATCCTTTATGGATTTATGATTTGAACAATCAAGAAGGAGGGAAACACAATGGCGATTAAAAAGTATAAACCTACCTCTAATGGTCGTCGTAATATGACGTCTTTAGACTTTGCGGAAATTACAACTAACAAGCCTGAGAAATCATTGCTTGAACCAACTAAACGCAAAGCTGGTCGTAACAACCAAGGTAAAATCACTGTTCGTCATCATGGCGGTGGACATAAGAAGCAATACCGTGTTATCGATTTCAAACGTGTAAAAGATGGCATTCCGGCTAAAGTTGCTACTATCGAGTATGATCCAAACCGTTCTGCGAATATCGCATTAATCAACTACGCTGATGGAGCAAAAGCTTACATCTTAGCACCTAAAGGTCTAGAGGTTGGTCAAACAATCGTATCTGGTCCAGATGCTGATATTAAAGTAGGTAATACATTACCATTAGCAAACATTCCTATGGGTACAACAATCCATAACATCGAGTTAAAACCTGGTAAAGGTGGACAATTAGTACGTTCTGCTGGTACTTCTGCACAAGTACTTGGTCGTGAAGACAAATACGTAATCGTTCGTCTACAATCTGGTGAAGTACGTTTAGTGTTAGCTACTTGCCGCGCTACAATCGGTCAAGTTGGTAACGAACAACACGAACTAGTACACATCGGTAAAGCAGGTCGTAGCCGTTGGTTAGGTAAACGCCCAACAGTTCGTGGTTCTGTAATGAACCCTAACGATCACCCACACGGCGGTGGTGAAGGACGTTCTCCAATCGGACGTAAATCACCAATGACTCCTTGGGGTAAACCAGCACTTGGTTACAAAACTCGCAAGAAGAAAAACAAATCGGATAAATTCATCATCCGTAGTCGTAAAAAATAATGTGGTTAAACTACGGTTCTATGTGAGAGCCGTGGTGGAATCACGGAGGGAGGTTCCTACATGGGTCGCAGCTTGAAAAAAGGACCTTTTGTTGATGACCACTTAATGAAAAAAGTGGAAGCGCAAGAGGCTTCTGAGAAAAAACAAGTTATCAAAACTTGGTCTCGCCGTTCTACAATTTTCCCGACTTTCATCGGTTTAACGATTGCTGTTTATGATGGACGTAAACACGTTCCTGTATACGTAACAGAAGATATGGTAGGCCACAAACTTGGTGAATTCGCACCAACACGTGCTTACAAAGGTCACGGTGCAGACGACAAGAAAACAAGACGCTAATTTTGAGAGGAGGTAAATCCTAATGACACAAGCTAAAGCTATCGCTCGTACTGTTCGCATTGCTCCTCGTAAAGTCCGTCTAGTTGTAGACTTAATCCGAGGCAAGCAAGTTGGTGAGGCAGTTGCAATTTTACGTCATACTCCAAAAGCGGCGTCTCCAGTCGTTGAAAAAGTATTAAAATCTGCAGTTGCTAACGCTGAGCATAACTACGATCTTGACATCAACTCTTTAGTAGTTTCTGAAGTATTCGTTGATGAAGGTCCAACATTAAAACGTTTCCGTCCACGTGCACAAGGACGTGCAAGCGCAATTAACAAACGCACAAGCCACATTACTCTAGTGGTATCTGAGAAGAAGGAGGGTTAATCCGTGGGTCAAAAAGTACATCCAATAGGACTGCGCGTTGGTATTATTCGTGACTGGGAGTCAAAATGGTACGCTGAAAAAGACTATGCAACTCTACTTCATGAAGACATCAAAGTGCGTAAATATATTGAAACGGCTCTTAAAGACGCTTCTGTTTCTAAAGTAGAAATCGAACGCGCTGCAAACCGTGTAAACATTACAATTCACACTGCGAAACCAGGTATGGTAATCGGTAAAGGTGGTTCTGAAGTTGAGAATCTTCGTAAATACCTTAGCGATTTAACTGGTAAACGTGTACACATCAACATTATCGAAATCAAACGTGCTGATCTTGACGCTCGTCTAGTAGCAGAAAACATCGCTCGTCAATTAGAAAACCGTGTATCATTCCGTCGTGCGCAAAAGCAAGCGATCCAACGCACAATCCGCGCTGGTGCAAAAGGAATTAAAACACAAGTATCTGGTCGTTTAGGTGGCGCTGATATCGCGCGTGCTGAACACTATAGTGAAGGAACTGTTCCACTTCATACTCTACGTGCTGACATCGACTATGCACACGCAGAAGCTGACACTACTTACGGTAAATTAGGCGTTAAAGTATGGATCTACCGTGGTGAAGTTCTTCCTACGAAGAAATCTGTGGAAGGAGGCAAATAATATGTTATTGCCTAAACGCGTAAAATACCGTCGTGAACACCGCGGAAACATGCGTGGCGAAGCGAAAGGCGGTAAAGAAGTATCTTTCGGCGAATGGGGCTTACAAGCTCAAACAGCTAGCTGGATTACTAACCGTCAAATCGAATCTGCACGTATCGCGATGACTCGTTACATGAAACGTGGCGGTAAAGTTTGGATTAAAATCTTCCCACACAAACCTTACACTAAAAAACCTCTAGAAGTCCGCATGGGTTCTGGTAAAGGTTCTCCTGAAGGTTGGGTTGCAGTAGTAAAACCAGGAAAAGTAATGTTCGAAATCGCTGGTGTATCTGAAGAGATCGCACGTGAAGCACTTCGTTTAGCATCACATAAGCTTCCTGTTAAATGTAAGATCGTAAAACGTCAAGAAACTGGTGGTGAATCTAATGAAAGCTAATGAAATCCGTGACCTTGCCACTTCTGAATTAGAATTAAAAGTGAAATCACTGAAAGAAGAGCTTTTCAACCTTCGCTTCCAATTGGCGACTGGTCAATTAGAAAACACAGCTCGTATTCGTGAAGTGCGTAAAGCAATCGCGCGTATGAAAACTGTTATTCGTGAAAGAGAAATCAGTGCAAATAACTGATAAAGGAGGTTTTCAAGTATGACTGAGCGTAATCAACGCAAAGTTTACACGGGCCGCGTTGTTTCAGATAAAATGGATAAAACAATTTCTGTTTTAGTTGAAACTCATAAAAAGCACAAGCTTTATGGTAAACGTGTAAAATACTCTAAAAAGTTTAAGGCTCATGATGAATTAAACACAGCGAAAATCGGTGATATCGTACGTATCATGGAAACTCGCCCGCTATCAGCTACTAAACGTTTCCGTCTAGTTGAAGTTGTAGAAAAAGCGGTTATTATTTAATAACTATTTCGGAACAACCAATTTCCGAAGGGAGGTAACCTAAGTGATCCAACAAGAAAGTCGTATGAAAGTTGCTGACAACTCAGGTGCACGTGAAGTTCTTACAATTAAAGTCCTTGGTGGCTCTGGCCGTAAAACTGCTAACATCGGTGATATCGTTGTTTGTACAGTTAAGAAAGCAACACCAGGTGGCGTTGTTAAGAAGGGTGACGTTGTTAAAGCTGTTATCGTTCGTACAAAATCAGGCGCACGTCGTAAAGATGGTACGTACATCAAATTTGATGAAAATGCTTGTGTAATTATTCGTGATGATAAATCACCACGCGGAACTCGTATTTTCGGACCTGTTGCACGTGAATTACGTGACAGCAACTTCATGAAAATCGTTTCTCTAGCTCCAGAAGTTCTTTAATTTCATGATAGTGCCAATCAAGGAGGTGCGACAGCATGCATGTAAAAAAAGGTGACAAGGTTAAGGTAATCACTGGTAAGGACAAAGGCAAAGAAGGCGTTATCCTTGCTTCTTTCCCTAAACAAGATCGCGTTCTTGTTGAAGGTGTGAACATCGTGAAAAAACACGTAAAACCTAACCAATTGAATCCACAAGGTGGAATTGTAAGCCAAGAGGCTGCAATTCACGTTTCGAACGTAATGCTAATCGATCCTAAATCTGGCGAGCCGACTCGTGTAGGTTATAAAATCGAAAACGGTAAAAAAGTTCGTGTTGCAAAAAAATCAGGTGCAGTAATCGACTAATTTCTATAAAAAGAAGGGAGGTACACAAATGAGCCGCCTAAAAGAAAAATATTTAAATGAAGTTTCAACTGCTCTTATGAGCAAGTTTGGATATAAATCAGTTATGCAATTGCCGAAAGTTGACAAAATCGTTATCAACATGGGTGTTGGTGATGCAGTTCAAAACTCAAAAGCATTAGATGCAGCTGTAGAAGAATTAACAATTATCACTGGTCAAAAACCAGTTGTAACTAAAGCGAAAAAATCGATCGCAGGTTTCCGTCTACGTGAAGGTATGCCTATCGGTGCTAAAGTTACATTACGCGGTGAGCGTATGTATGAATTCTTGGACAAATTAATCTCAATTTCACTACCTCGTGTACGTGACTTCCGTGGTGTTTCTAAAAAAGCATTCGACGGTCGCGGTAACTACACTTTAGGTGTTAAAGAGCAATTAATTTTCCCAGAAATCGATTACGATAAAGTTTCAAAAGTACGCGGTATGGACATCGTGATCGTAACGACAGCGAATTCTGATGAAGAAGCTCGCGAGTTATTGACACAATTCGGTATGCCGTTCCAAAAGTAATTAAACAAGGAGGGCGAAAACGTGGCTAAAAAATCTATGATCGTTAAACAACAACGTAAGCAAAAGTTTAAAGTGCAAGAATATACACGTTGTGAACGCTGTGGCCGTCCACACTCTGTATATCGTAAATTTAAACTTTGCCGTATTTGTTTCCGAGAACTTGCATATAAGGGACAAATTCCTGGCGTGAAAAAAGCCAGCTGGTAATCCCCTAATTTGGGAAGGAGGTAAATGTAATGACAATGACTGATCCGATTGCAGATATGCTTACTCGCATTCGTAATGCGAACATGGTTCGTCACGAGAAGTTAGAAGTACCAGCTTCCAACGTGAAAAAAGAAATCGCTGAAATTTTAAAGCGTGAAGGTTTCGTACGTGACGTAGAATACGTGGAAGACAACAAGCAAGGTATTATCCGTATCTTCTTAAAATACGGTAAAGATAACGAACGCGTTATCACTGGCTTAAAACGTATTTCTAAACCAGGTCTACGAGTATATGCTAAAACAAATGAAGTGCCTAAAGTACTGAACGGTCTTGGTATCGCTTTAGTGTCAACTTCACAAGGTTTATTAACAGATAAAGAAGCTCGCGCTAAACAAGTTGGCGGCGAAGTTCTAGCATACGTTTGGTAATTAGCAATAAATGAATGGAGGTGCAACTAAATGTCTCGTGTAGGTAAAAAAATTATCGAGGTACCAGCTAACGTAACTGTTACTGTTGCAGCTGACAACACAGTTACCGTTAAAGGTCCTAAAGGCGAACTTGTTCGTTCTTTCCACCAAGATATGAAAATTGAGCAAGAAGGTAACGTGATTTCTGTATCTCGTCCTTCTGACTCAAAAGAACACCGCACAAACCACGGTACAACACGTGCGCTATTAGCGAACATGATTACTGGTGTTTCTGCAGGTTTCGAAAAATCATTAGAACTAATCGGTGTCGGTTACCGTGCGCAATTACAAGGTAAAAAACTTGTTCTTAACGTAGGTTATTCACATCCAGTTGAGTTCACACCTGAAGATGGTTTAGAAGTTGAAGTTCCTTCAAACACTAAGATCATCGTTAAAGGTATTAGCAAAGAACGCGTTGGTGCTCTTGCATCTAACATCCGTGACGTGCGTCCACCAGAGCCTTACAAAGGTAAAGGTATCCGTTATGAAGGCGAATATGTTCGTCGTAAAGAAGGTAAAACAGGTAAATAATGCTGCCTAAGCATTAGAAAGGAGTGACCCTTGTGATTACGAAACAAGATAAAAATCAGGTTCGTAAAAAACGTCATGCGCGCGTACGTTCTAAAATTTCGGGTACTGCTGAGCGTCCACGCTTAAACGTATTCCGTTCAAACAAGAACATCTACGCTCAACTTATCGATGACGTAGCAGGCGTAACAATTGTTAGCGCATCTTCTCAAGAAAATGGTTTTGAAGCTGCTGGTAGCAATGTTGATGCTGCAACTAAAGTCGGTGAAACAATCGCAAAACGCGCTACGGAAAAAAATATTACTGCTGTAGTATTTGACCGTGGTGGTTACTTATATCATGGACGTGTAAAAGCTTTAGCTGAAGCTGCACGTGAGAACGGTTTAGAATTTTAATAAAAAGGAGGGACACATTTCATGAGTCGAATTGACGCAAACAAACTTGGAGAACTTGAAGAACGCGTAGTTACTATTAACCGTGTTGCTAAAGTTGTTAAAGGTGGACGTCGCTTCCGCTTCACAGCATTAGTTGTTGTTGGCGATAAAAACGGTCACGTTGGATTCGGTACTGGTAAAGCTCAAGAGGTGCCAGATGCTATCCGTAAAGCTGTTGAAGATGCGAAGAAAAACTTAATCGAAGTGCCACGCGTAGGTGGAACAACTCCACACTTAGTGCAAGGTCGCTTTGGTGCAGGAGAAATCCTAATTAAACCTGCTGCTCCTGGTACAGGGGTTATCGCTGGTGGTCCAGTACGTGCCGTACTAGAACTTGCTGGTATTACTGATATTCTTTCAAAATCTCTTGGAACTAACACACCAATCAATATGGTGCGTGCAACTATTCAAGGTTTAACTGAATTAAAACGCGTAGAGGACGTAGCTAAATTACGTGGTAAATCAGTGGAAGAAATATTAGGATAAGGGGGGAAAGATAATGGCTAACAAATTAGAAATCACCCTTACAAAATCTGTGATTGGTACTAAACCAGCACAACGCAAAACTATTGAAGCATTAGGTTTACGTAAATTAAACCAAACTGTTGAGAAAGCTGATAATGCAGCGACTCGCGGTATGATCGATGTAGTAGCTCACTTAGTTACTGTAAAAGAAAACTAATTTTTAATTAACGAACAAGGAGGTGCCATCCAATATGAAACTTCATGAGTTAAAACCAGCAGAAGGTTCCCGTAAAGTACGTAACCGCGTAGGTCGCGGTATCGGTTCTGGTAACGGTAAAACTGCAGGTAGAGGTCATAAAGGTCAAAACTCTCGTTCTGGCGGCGGTGTACGCCCAGGATTCGAAGGTGGTCAAAACCCTTTATTCCGTCGTTTACCGAAACGCGGCTTTACTAACATTAATCGTAAAGAGTACGCGATCGTTAACCTTGACACATTAAACCGTTTTGAAGATGGTGCAGAAGTAACAACTGCATTATTACTTGAATCAGGTTTAGTGAGCAATGAAAAAGCTGGAATTAAAGTTCTTGGAAACGGAACTCTTAACAAAAAGCTTACAGTAAAAGCTCATAAATTCTCAGCTTCGGCTAAAGAAGCAATTGAAAATGCCGGCGGAACTACTGAGGTGATTTAATGTTTCAGACGATCTCTAACTTTATGCGTGTTCGAGATATACGAAATAAAATCATTTTTACTCTTTTAATGTTAATCGTTTTCCGTATTGGTACGTTCGTACCAGTACCAAACGTTGACGCTAATGTATTAAAGGCAACTGATGAGTTTAACCTCGTTGGTTTCCTGAATACTTTTGGCGGTGGTGCTTTGAAAAACTTCTCTATCTTCGCGATGGGGATTATGCCTTACATCACTGCTTCAATTATTGTTCAGTTATTGCAAATGGACGTAGTACCGAAATTTGCTGAGTGGGCAAAGCAAGGTGAAGTCGGAAGACGTAAACTTGCACAATTTACTCGTTACTTTACAATTATTCTTGCCTTTATCCAATCATTCGCAATGTCATTTGGTTTTAATAGAATGTATGGTGGATCTTTGATTAAAGATGAGGGGATTTTAACATATGTTATTATTGCTATTGTATTAACAGCGGGTACAGCATTCCTAGTATGGCTTGCTGATCAAATTACTGCGCATGGAGTTGGGAATGGTATTTCAGTTGTAATTTTCGCAGGTATCGTTGCGGCATTACCGACTGGCATTAACCAAATCTATGCACAGCAAATCGAGGGTGCTGGTGATAAGTTATTTATCAATCTAGTGATTCTTGGTTTACTTGTTTTAGTTTTGCTTGCAGTTGTTGTTGGAGTTATCTATGTGCAACAAGCACTACGTAAAATTCCAATTCAATATGCAAAACGAGTTACTGGACGCAATCAACAAACAGGTTCTCAACAAACGCATTTACCGTTAAAAGTAAATGCTGCAGGAGTTATTCCGGTAATTTTTGCATCAGCGTTTCTGATGACACCTCGTACGTTAGTTCCGTTCTTGGGTGAAGGTGGCGTAGCAACATTTATTTCTAACACGTTTGATTATACAAAACCTGTTGGGATGATTGTTTACGTTATCTTAATCATCGCTTTCACATATTTCTATGCATTCATACAAGTGAATCCAGAAAATGTGGCAGATAACTTGAAAAAGCAAGGTGCTTACATTCCAGGTATTCGTCCTGGTGAAAGTACTCAAACGTATTTAACAAGCGTGTTATATCGTCTGACATTTGTCGGTGCGATTTTCTTAACTGTTATATCAGTAATGCCGATTATAATCATAAACTTTATGAATCTACCTGCCACAGTGCAGATCGGTGGTACTAGTATAATTATCGTAGTCGGCGTTGCGCTGGAAACGATGAAACAGCTAGAATCTCAACTTGTTAAACGTCACTACAAAGGCTTTATGAAATAATGTTGGTTTTTAGGGAACGGTTCATCGTTTCCTGAAATCAGCAAACCTTTTGTGGGAGGAATATTTCCGTATGAATATCGTTTTAATGGGTCTGCCAGGTGCTGGTAAAGGTACTCAAGCAGATAAAATCGTTGAGAAGTACGCGATTCCTCATATTTCTACAGGCGATATGTTCCGTGCTGCTATGAAAGATGGTACAGAACTAGGCTTGCAAGCTAAATCGTTCATTGATCAAGGTGCTCTAGTACCTGATGAAGTAACGATTGGTATTGTTCGCGAGCGACTTGCTAAACATGATTGTGAAAAGGGCTTCTTATTAGATGGATTCCCACGTACTGTTCCTCAAGCTGAAGCTTTAGACAGCATCCTTGCTGATCTTGGTAAAGCTATTGAACATACAATTAACATCCAAGTTGAAAAAGATGAGTTAGTTGCTCGTCTATCAGGTCGTCGTATTTGTAAAACTTGTGGAACATCTTATCATCTAATTTTCAATCCTCCAGCTGAGGAAGGAAAATGTGATAAAGATGGTGGCGAGCTTTACACACGTGCGGATGATAATCCTGAAACGGTTGCAAACCGTCTGGAAGTAAATATGAAACAAGCACAACCTTTACTGAACTACTATGAAGTAAAAGGTGTGTTAACAAATATAGATGGACAGCAAGATATTAACAAAGTGTTTGCTGATCTTGATGCTCTTTTACAGGGCAGCCGCAGCTGATACCCGGCTCCGGGCGCAGAATACTGCTTCCGCGGGAGGCATGCGGGAGCAACAACGAAACATAATTTTTTTTGAGAGTTGCAAAAGCATATTGTGCCCGGTATATATTTCTTTTAAAAAGTGCAACATGACTTTTGAAAGAGTATAATGGGTTTCGTGGAAGCATCTGTGTAACGGGTATGAATATCTCATCAAAGACATTCCGGTATTCGTGTAAACATGGGAGGTTCAGTGCCCTAAATGGTTCTGTATATTCCGTGGATTGTGTGAAGCGAAACCAGACGAGCGTCTTTCAAACATCTCTCATACAATCCAAACATATGTTGAAACGAGGTTGCTTCTATAGTTGCAGCAGATATCCGTTTGATGTAACGATGAGAACTTTAATTTGCATATAGAGAGGAGACAGAGTAGATGGCGAAAGATGATGTAATTGAAGTCGAAGGGACAGTTGTTGAGACTTTGCCAAACGCGATGTTTAAGGTAGAATTAGAAAATGGACATGTGATTCTAGCACACGTTTCTGGTAAGATTCGTATGCACTTTATCCGCATTCTACCTGGAGATAAGGTTACTATCGAGTTATCTCCTTATGATTTAACTCGCGGTCGTATCACATACCGTTTTAAATAATCTTTTGCGCTCCGGACTACTAAGGAGGTTAGGTTAGATGAAAGTGAGACCATCTGTGAAACCGATCTGCGAAAAATGTAAAGTAATTCGCCGACGCGGTAAAGTAATGGTAATCTGTGAAAATCCTAAACACAAACAAAAACAAGGTTAATTCTAAAGGAGGTGCACAACGTACATGGCACGTATTGCTGGTGTTGATATTCCTCGCGACAAACGCGTGGTAATTTCATTAACTTACATTTACGGTATTGGTAAAACTACAGCTCAGAAAGTATTAGCAGACGCAGGTATTTCAGAAGATACACGCGTACGCGACTTAACTGAAGATGAGTTAAACAAAATCCGTGAACAATTAGACTCTTACAAACTTGAAGGTGACTTACGTCGCGAAACTTCATTAAATATCAAACGTCTGATGGAAATCGGTTCATTCCGTGGTATCCGTCACCGTCGTGGTTTACCTGTTCGTGGTCAAAATACGAAGAACAATGCGCGTACGCGTAAAGGTCCTCGTAAAACTGTAGCGAACAAGAAAAAATAATAAGTAAAGGAGGTTCCTTCTTAACATGGCTCGTAAACAACAAACTCGTAAACGTCGTGTGAAAAAGAATATCGAATCTGGTATTGCACACATTCGTTCTACATTTAACAATACAATCGTAACGATTACAGATATGCAAGGTAACGCTGTATCTTGGTCAAGTGCTGGTGCTCTTGGTTTCCGTGGTTCACGTAAATCTACACCATTCGCTGCTCAAATGGCTGCAGAAACTGCTGCTAAAGCATCCCTTGAACATGGTCTGAAAACGTTGGAAGTAACTGTTAAAGGTCCTGGTGCAGGTCGTGAAGCTGCAATTCGTGCACTTCAAGCTGCTGGTTTAGATGTAACTGCTATTAAAGACGTTACTCCAGTTCCTCATAATGGTTGCCGTCCGCCAAAACGTCGTCGCGTGTAATGGGTGCGTCTCATATTGTATGAGAACATCATTTTTTGTACAGACTGTCTTGTGCAGATAATAAACGATACGTCAATGACGATCGAATCTATGATGGAAAGAACCTATACATTCGATGTTTTGAAGGAGGGTAAATAAAATGATCGAAATTGAAAAACCAAAGATTGAAACGGTGGAGATCAGCGAAGATTCCAAATATGGAAAGTTTGTTGTAGAACCGCTTGAACGCGGATATGGAAACACTTTGGGTAATTCTTTACGTCGTATCCTTCTGTCTTCATTACCAGGAGCTGCTGTCACTTCAATTCAAATTGACGGTGTTCTTCACGAATTCTCAACTGTAGAAGGCGTTGTAGAGGATGTAGCTTCAATTATTTTGAACGTGAAAAAACTAGCTCTTAAAATCTACTCTGACGAAGAAAAAGTTATTGAGATTGATGTAAAAGGCGATGGTACAGTTACAGCTGCTGACATTACACATGACAGTGATGTAGAAATTTTAAACCCGGATCTATATATTGCAACAATCGCTAAAAACGGTCATTTACGTATGCGTATGTACGCTCAACGCGGCCGTGGTTACACTCCTGCTGATCAAAACAAACGTGAGGATCTTCCTATCGGCGTGATCCCGATCGACTCTATTTACACTCCAGTATCACGCGTCAATTTCCAAGTGGAAAATACTCGTGTAGGTCAGTCTTCTGACTACGATAAACTTTCTCTTGATGTGTGGACAGATGGTAGCATCGGTCCGAAAGAGGCGATTTCGCTCGGAGCAAAAATTTTAACCGAGCATCTAAACATCTTCGTTGGCATGACAGATGAGGCACAAACTGCTGAAATCATGGTCGAAAAAGAAGAAGATCAAAAAGAAAAAGTTTTAGAGATGACTATCGAAGAACTTGATCTTTCTGTTCGTTCTTATAACTGCTTAAAACGCGCTGGTATTAATACAGTACTAGAACTTGCGAATAAGTCAGAAGACGACATGATGAAAGTTCGTAACCTTGGACGTAAGTCACTTGAAGAAGTAAAAGCGAAGTTAGAAGAGCTTGGTTTAGGGTTACGCAAAGAAGACTAAGCGATTTAAACAAAACTTACAAGATCAGATAATTTTTTATAAAGGAGGGAAACATCCATGGGTTACAGAAAACTTGGTCGTACAAGTTCTCAACGTAAAGCGATGTTACGTGACTTAGCTACTGATTTAATCATCAACGAGCGTATCGAAACTACTGAGGCTCGCGCTAAAGAAGTACGTAAAGCTGTTGAAAAAATGATTACTTTAGGTAAACGCGGAGATTTACACGCACGCCGTCAAGCTGCTGCATTCATCCGTCGTGAACTAGTAACAACTACTGATGCTGAAGGTAACGAAACAACTTCATTTGCACTGCAAAAGTTATTTGATGATGTTGCACCACGTTATGCAGAACGTCAAGGTGGTTACACTCGTATTCTTAAAGTAGGTCCTCGTCGTGGTGACGGTGCACCTGTTGTTGTGATTGAATTAGTTTAATCATAAGAGAAAACAAGTGGTGAAGAGGGTGGAATCACCACCCTCTTTCTTTATAAACGATTTATACGACAAATAATTAAGCTGAGCGTTATGATGAGCGGACACTGTTGTGTGGCGTCTCGTTTAGCTCTCCGCACCTCATTCAGAGGGAACAAGGGCTTGAGCACCCGTGTTTCTTGAAAATGTAACGACTAGCGCATTTCTATCGAATGAGGTGCGCGCTTTTTTATTTTTTAGGGAAGTAAGAGATAGCGCCAATTTAATGGTGCTTTTTTTTATAGGCTGATTTTATAATAGTAGTCATCGGGACGATTAGGGTGGCTCGTTCCAATATATGATGTATTCTTGAAAGATAACCTTAAAATTATACGTACCCTTATAGGGGGCAGACAAAAGAATAGAAAGTGATTTTAGCACTTTTCTTTTATCGACATACTGATTGTAGTAGAAATCATACATAAAAAAGTGTAAGTTAGTTAGTAGAGCTGAGCATGTAGAGAGGAGTTCTAGAAATGCCAGAAATTTTATCATTAAATAATGTGACATTTTCATATACACCAGAAGAAAAAGAAAGTCGTAATGCTGTCGAAAATGTAAGCTTTGCGGTACAGGAAGGTGAATGGATTGCCATTGTTGGCCATAACGGTTCCGGTAAATCCACTATTGCAAAGCTTATGAATGGTTTGCTTTACCCACAGCAAGGGGATGTCCGTATTTTACGACAACCATTGAGTGAAGAAAACTTATGGGAAAGCCGTTCACAAATGGGCATGGTTTTTCAAAATCCAGACAATCAATTTGTTGGAGCGACAGTGCAGGATGATGTTGCTTTTGCTCTTGAAAATAACGGAGTACCGTTTGAAGAGATGGTAGAACGTGTCCATGCAGCACTCGACCAAGTAAAAATGAATAACTTTTTAGATCATGAGCCACATCATTTATCGGGTGGGCAAAAGCAGCGTGTTGCCATTGCAGGCGCACTCGCGTTGAAACCTAAGCTCCTTATTCTTGATGAAGCTACTTCTATGCTAGATCCACAAGGCCGTATTGAGGTACTACAAACAGTTCAAACTTTACGTGCTGAAACAGGGTTAACGGTACTATCTATTACGCATGATTTAGAAGAAGCCATGCTTGCAGACCGTGTTCTCTTTATGAATGACGGTAAGAAATTTGCTGAGGGTACACCTGCTGAAATTTTCACACTGGGAGACAAGCTAGTTGAGTTTGGATTAGACTTGCCATTTGCCATGAAGTTATCAAAGCTATTGCAAAAGGAAGGTGTTCCATTAATGGGACAACATATGACAGAAGAAGAGTTGGTGAATGATTTATGGACATCAAACTTCAACAAGTAAGTTATGCTTATTCACAGGGTACACCTTTTGAAAAACGTGCTTTATTTGATGTGGATTTTGAAATTCCTTCACATACGTACCAGGCAATTATCGGACATACGGGTTCCGGCAAATCGACAATTCTTCAACATTTTAATGCACTTCTAAAACCAACATCTGGAGAAGTACATATCGGGGATCGTACTGTTGTAGCTGGAAAAAAGGCCAAGGATTTAAAGGCAGTACGTCAAAAAGTTGGCATTGTGTTTCAATTCCCGGAGCATCAGCTATTTGAAGAAACTGTATTAAAGGATATTATGTTTGGTCCTATGAACTTTGGTGTTTCGGAGCAAGAGGCAGAAGCACGAGCAAAGGAGCTAGTAGGCTTAGTAGGCTTACCAGGGGACGTACTTGAAAAATCACCTTTTGATTTATCAGGTGGACAAATGCGCAGGGTAGCAATTGCTGGTGTTTTGGCGATGGAACCTGAAGTGATTGTTTTAGATGAACCAACTGCAGGGCTTGATCCACGCGGTCAAAAAGAGATTATGGATATGTTTTATAATCTACACAAGGAACGTGGCCTAACAACGATACTCGTTACGCATAGTATGGAGGACGCAGCTCGTTATGCAGATAGTATTGTCATTATGCATGAAGGGAAAAATGTACTAAGTGGCAAACCTCAAGAAATTTTTAAAGATGTAGAGACATTAAAGAATTTCCGCTTAGAACCACCTCGTATCGTACGATTTCAACAAAAAATTGAAAAAATGATAAACAAATCATTCTCAAAGATATGCTTAACTGAAGAAGAGTTAGCAATTGAAATTGCTCGGGTTCTAAGAGAGGAGCGTGGACTGTCATGATGGAGAAAATGATATTTGGACGCTTTCTTCCAGGGAATTCTCCAGTTCATAAGCTCGATCCACGGTCAAAGCTTATATTTGTGTTTGCATTCATCATTATTGTTTTTTTAGCAAACAATACTGTGACATATGCTTTTCTATTAGCGTTTACCTTACTCATTGTACTAGTGTCACGGATTCGATTGTATTTTTTAATTAACGGTCTAAAGCCAGTACTTTTTTTAATGGCGTTTACCTTCTTAATTCATATATTTATGACGAAAGAAGGCGCCCTTGTATTTGAGTGGAAGTTTATCACTATTTATGAAGAAGGTATCCGACAAGGGATATTTATTTCGATACGTTTTCTAGTTCTAGTGTTTATGACATCTATCTTAACACTTACAACGTCACCGATTTCCATTACGGATGGCATTGAAGTGCTGCTAAATCCATTAAAAGCGGTGAAAGTGCCAGTACATGAGTTAGCTCTAATGATGTCTATTTCATTGCGCTTTATCCCAACGTTAATGGATGAAACAGATAAAATTATGAAAGCACAAATGGCACGTGGTTCGGATTTATCTTCAGGGCCAATTAAGGATCGTATTAAAGCGGTTGTGCCATTATTGGTACCTCTCTTTGTAAGTGCTTTTAAACGAGCTGAAGATTTAGCAACAGCTATGGAAGTAAGAGGCTACCGTGGAGGCGAAGGGCGTACGAGATATCGCAAGCTAAAGTGGGATATGAGTGATACATTTGCACTTATGTTATTAGTAGCAATGGCCGTATTACTATTCTTCTATAGAAGTTAAAAGGAGTAATCTTTATGCGAAGATTAAAAGCAATTATAAGTTATGATGGAACGCAATTTTCTGGTTACCAAGTACAGCCTGGAGAGCGTACAGTACAGGCAGAGCTTGAACGTGTTCTAGCCATTATGCATAAAGGAGAAAAGATCAAGGTAACAGCTAGTGGACGTACAGATGCAAGAGTGCATGCAACAGGTCAAACATTGCATTTTGATTCACCACTCGCGATTCCAGTAGATAAATACATGAAAGCATTAAACGTTCAACTGCCAAGAGATATTCGAGTAATGTCGATTGAAGAAGTAGCTGCTGATTTTCATGCTCGCTACAGTGTAACAGGGAAGCGGTACCGATATATATGGACATGTGAGCCCGTACAAAGCCCATTCCGCAGACATTATACAGTAGAGACAAATGGTGTGAAGCCAAATGTTGAGGCAATGCAGGAGGCGGCAAAGGCTATTATCGGTACACATGATTTTTCATGCTTTTGTGCAGCCAATACAAGTGTCAAAGATAAAGTACGCACAGTGTCTACGCTACGATTTGAATGGTATGGTGAGGAGCTACATATGGTGATTGAAGGAAATGGCTTCTTATATAATATGGTCCGTATTATCGCAGGCACGCTTTGGGAAGTTGGTATAGGACGTCGTGACATTGAGAACGTGGAGTTAGTCGTTAAATCTATGAATCGCGATCAAGCAGGCAAAACTGCACCTCCACAAGGTCTATATCTCGAGAAAGTCTTCTATTAAAGGCTCCGACCATAACGTGAGGTTGATTTCCGTTCCGACTGGGCGCTTTGCCGCTGACGCTTCGCTTTCGCGCAGAGCAGAGCTTCCTGGGGGCGTCCGATGAGCCGCTTTGTTAGCACTACGCTTTCGCACGGAAAACATCCGCTGCGCAGCAGGGTCTCGGGCCAACAGATGTTTTTTGCGCGAAAGCGAAGCGGCAGCAGAACCGATGTTGGTCACGAAGGCGTTATCACAGGATGTGATGCTTTTAGCCTTCGTTCCTCTATCGCTGATCCCCAAGGAGTCGCCCAGTCTCCACTTCAATCAACCTATATCAATTTCGCCTTGGCGTAATTGCATACGTTTTAACAACTGTCATCTCCAGCTTTTATGACAGTTATTAAAAAGAACAACTGGCGAATGTTGTGAAATTTTTGACGCGAAATATCATTATATTTTAAAAATGAAGGCTCATAAAAGCCCTAATTTAACCAATCAATAAATCTGAACAACTTCTCCAGGTGTTTATTGAAATTGCTTGACTTTAAAAGTCATTCATTATATGATAACAGATGGTATTTTCATTACCACCACAAATAAGCCCCGAAAACTTATAGTGTAGTTTAATGAAAAATAACGGTAATCGAATCGATTAGGAGGATATATACATGCGTACAACATTCATGGCTAAAGGTCACGAAGTAGACCGTAAATGGCTAGTAGTTGATGCAGAAGGCCAAACTCTTGGACGTTTAGCTTCTGAAGTAGCTGCTATCTTACGTGGTAAACATAAACCAACATTCACACCAAACGTTGACACAGGTGATCACGTAATCATCATCAACGCTGACAAAATCCATTTAACTGGTAACAAATTAGAGGGTAAACTTTACCGTCACCATACTCAATTTGCAGGTGGATTAAAAACTCGTACTGCTGGTGAAATGCTAGACAAGTACCCAACAAGAATGATCGAATTAGCAATTAAAGGGATGCTTCCTAAAAACTCTTTAGGTCGCAAAATGTTCGGTAAACTAAACGTTTACACTGGAACAGAGCACCCACACGCTGCACAAAAACCAGAAGCATACGAGCTTCGCGGATAATATAAATTAAGAGGAGGATATTACTTTGGCACAAGTTCAATACATCGGCACTGGTCGCCGTAAAAGCTCTGTAGCTCGCGTACGTTTAGTACCAGGTACAGGTAAAATTGTTATCAACAAACGTGAAATCGAAGAATACGTACCATTCGCTGCATTACGTGAAGTAATTAAACAACCATTAGTAGCTACTGAAACTACAGGAAGCTATGACATCCACGTAAACGTTAACGGTGGTGGATACACTGGTCAAGCTGGTGCAGTACGTCACGGTATCGCACGTGCTCTACTTCAAGTAGACCCAGATTTCCGTGCTGCATTAAAATCTGCTGGATTACTTACTCGTGATTCACGCATGAAAGAACGTAAAAAACCAGGTCTACGCGGCGCTCGTCGTGCACCTCAGTTCTCAAAACGTTAATATTACGTATATCAACGTTTCCAAACCCTTTCTCGAATATTTTCGAGAAAGGGTTTTTTTGTTTGGAAAATGCTATACCTGGGTTCTTAGTGAACTTCAAGTATTGCAAGAAGCCTTGAGGCACTTTTATTGGCTAATGCTAGTAGCAATTATGATGTGTAATTTATATAGAAATGGCGGATACTACTTTTAAGTTGTTTATTCTGAAAGTGGAGGTCAATAGATGAAAAAGCTACTAATAGTATCACTTGCAGCAATGGCACTTCTTGGTGCATGTCAGAATAAAACTGACGTAAAAAAAACAGAGGAAGTAAAAACAGGGGAAACTGAAGATCAGAGACAGCTGGAAATGACAGAAGGTCAAGCAAATGCCACCATTCTTAGTAGTACGAACTGGCAAGCTTCAAAAGTTTACGATAAAAATAATAATGATGTAACAGCGGAGAATTCTAATTTAATGGCCCTTGCGAAATATGATGCTGAATCAGGACGCTATGAATTCTTCGATCCAAATACAGCTGGAAGTATTGACGATAAAGGGATTTTCTTTTTTACGAATGACGGAAAGCATAGAATATTGATTTCAGAAACGAAAAATTACCAAGCAATTGAAGAGATTACTAAGATAAAAAATGATATGTTTACGTATAAAAAAATGGGTAAAGATGCAAATGGTAAAGATGTAGAGGTCTTCGTTGAGCATGTCCCTTATAAGGAAAAAAAGCTAACATTTACTGAATCAGCTAAAGCTTTAAATAATTCGACGGGCACTGTTGTTAAGGATGTGGATGGAGATAAAATCTTAGCTGATACGCTTTGGCAAGGAAGCGTTGTATTAGATGTAAACAAGAATGATGTAACACAATATAATAGAAATTTCATTAGCCTAGCGAAATATGATGCTAATACGAATAAATACGAATTTTTCAATCCTGAAACAGGTGAAAGTCGCGGTGACTATGGGTACTTTAATGTTATCGATGGAAATAAAATAAGAGCCCATGTTTCAATGGGCGACAATAAATATGGGGCTGTACTCGAAATTACCGAGTTAAATAATAAGAAATTTACGTATCAAAGAACTGGGAAGGATAAAGATGGTAAGGATATAACAGTATTTGTTGAGCATGAACCTTATACAGGTAAGTTTAAACCTGAATTTACACTAAAATAAGAAATTAACGGCGTTAGTCCTTAGAGTACAAATGGATTAATGCCGTTTTATCATTACCCAAAAAGTTCTTCCGCTACTAATCAAACACTCAATTTTAACTTCTTTTGATAAACAAAAACCCGCAAAAAGTAGGTTAAGAGTTCCTTTCTAATTACTTAAAGAGTTTTTTTACTTTCTAGCATAGTTCAATCACTAACTTCGTACACTAAATATAAAAGGGTGGTGGATATGGGTGAAGCGCTGGCTTGCACTAGGAGTAATTATGCTAATGAGTATAGTGGTCGTGGCATATGAAACGAATGCTTCGAACCGTAACTTCTTCTTACCGGACCCACTTGGTGGCATAAAAATTGTCATTGATGCGGGACACGGAGGTCAAGATGGAGGTGCTTCGAAGGGTGAAGTAATTGAAAAGGAGATTACACTTGCAATTGCTCAGCATGTTGAGAAGCAATTAAAGAAAAAAGGCGCAACAGTCGTAATGACACGAACAAAAGATGGTGATGTAATCGATGAGCATGCGTCCTCAGAAAAGTTTGGAACTTTGAGAGAACGGAAAAAGCAGGACATCTTTTTAAGAAAAGACATAGTAGAAAAAGAAAAACCGGATATTTTTATTACAATTCATGCAAATGCCATTCCTGAAACAAAATGGCGTGGAGCACAGGTGTTTTATCATCAAGAAGGACATGCTGAAAGTGAATTTTTAGCAAAGAGTATTCAAGATTCCATTCGCACTAATTTGAAAAATACAGATCGAGAAGCAATGTCGATAAAACAAATATATTTACTGAAAAAAGCTGAGGTACCTGCTGCACTAGTAGAAACAGGATTTATAAGTAATGATGAGGAACGTGCACTATTAATAGATAAGAAATACCAAGAAAAAATGGGAGATGCCATTGTTGAAGGTATAGAAGAGTATTTATTAGCAAAAATTGAATAGAGCAACAACACAACGGAAATCAAATCATTATGATATACTAACATTGAGATAATATAAGGGGAGTGTTCGTCGTGATAAATGAACAACAAGTACGAGAAATACTAGGACAACTACAAGATCCATTTTTACATAAATCATTCGCTGAAACAGACGGTATTACAAACGTAACAATAAAAGAAGAGAAGAATCATGTGAGTGTAAAAATTGCGATTGCTAAAACAAATACACCTGAACAATTACAGCTACAAATGAAAATTGTTGAAGTTTTAAAAGAAGCGGGTGCAAATACAGTTGGAATTCGTTTCGAAGAGCTGTCAGCAGAAA
Organism: Lysinibacillus sp. G1-3; assembly: GCF_056322905.1. Classification (NCBI taxonomy): domain Bacteria; kingdom Bacillati; phylum Bacillota; class Bacilli; order Caryophanales; family Bacillaceae; genus Lysinibacillus; species Lysinibacillus sp. G1-3. The sequence continues at coordinate 3,511 of NZ_JBWHYQ010000010.1, read as the reverse complement.
AACTACAGAGCTTCCGTGGTGTAGCAACTGAAGCTGAAGCACAAGATATTCTATCTCCGCTTAGCACAGTACAAGTTATTTCAATTGCCTCTGGTAAAGGTGGGGTAGGGAAATCTACAGTATCAGTTAACTTAGCTGTTGCATTAGCTCGTCTAGGTAAGAAGGTTGGTTTAATTGATGCTGATATTTATGGTTTCAGTGTACCTGATATGATGGGCGTGACAGATATGCCTAAAGTGGTGGACAATCGAATCTTCCCTGTTGATCGTTTAGGTGTGAAAATGATTTCAATGGGCTTCTTTGTTGAAAATAACGCACCGATTGTATGGCGTGGACCAATGTTAGGTAAAGTGTTAGATCAGTTCTTCCGTGATGTAGAATGGGGCGAGCTAGACTATCTACTATTGGATTTACCACCAGGTACAGGTGACGTTGCATTAGATATTCACCAAATGCTCCCTTCATCAAAAGAAATTGTCGTAACAACACCACATCCGACGGCAGCGTTTGTTGCAGCTCGTGCAGGTGCAATGGCTTTACAAACAGACCATGAAATTTTAGGTGTTATTGAAAATATGGCATGGTATGAATCGAAATCAGGTGACCGTGAATTCGTATTCGGTCAAGGTGGAGGACCAAAGTTAGCAGAAGAGCTACGTACAGAGCTACTTGGTCAAATTCCTCTTGGTCAACCTGATTGGTCAGAAGAAGATTTTGCACCTTCTGTTTATGCTGAAAAACACACAACAGGTCAAATCTATTTAGACATTGCGACGAACATCATTAATAAATTAAATAAATAATGAAAACGGATTTCCTCAAACAATGGAGGAAATCCGTTTTTACATATAAGTGATTACTGAGGGCCTTTTTGTTCACTATCTTCTCCACCGCCACTAGCTTCTTTTTTATCGCCAGCGCCAGCCTTACCTGTCTCGCCACTACTTTTCCTAATAAGCTCCTGCCATTTTGCTTGCATAAGTGGACTTTCAATCGTTTCCTTGACGACAGTTTCCACTTCTTTTCTCATATTGGAGGATTTTAGAATAGTCTCTAACTGCTTTTGCATATCTGGCTGGCCAAAGAAAGCCTCCATATCTTTTTGGAAAGTGGGGTCTTTTATTAATTCCTTCATAATATCCTGTTGTTGCTTCTGCATACTTTTAGCTACGGTTTCTTTAAATTTTGGATCTTCGAAAGTTTTTTTCCAAAAGTCTTCTGCTTCTTTGGAAAGCAAGGTAGCCTCAGTAGCTTTCTTCACTTCATCATGTTCCAAAACCAATAATTCACGGAAACTTGGTTCCTCTAAAAGCTTTCGCAGCGCCTTTTTACCATCCTCGGTTTGTAAAGAGTCGATCATTATTTTTTTTATTTCTTCATAGGACATGGTAGAGGCTTTCTCTTGTGAACAGGCAGAAAGAAACAGCATTAGAATTAGTAGTAAGAAGAATTTTCGCATGAATAATCAGTCCTTTCTTATAGATAGACTCTTTCAATTATTGTTCACATTTATGATGACTTTATGTATTGGTTAAGATGAGAAATAGCTTTTTTAACAATGCATTGTTAAAATAAGTACAGATATACATAAGAAATTGGGGGACTTTTAGTTGTGACGATACGAAATTGGGCTAAGTTTTTCTTCTTTGCAATGCTTGTTGGGGGCGCAGTCAACGGAATTTGCAGTTTGTTTATTCGATGGGACTTCTTCCAACCATATATTGCAAACGGTCACTGGGGAGAATTTTTGGCCGGGCTTTTATGGATGGTTTTCTTAGGATTTACAATGAGTGTTATTGCACAGGCAGGCTTTTTTGCTTATTTAACGCTTCATCAAGTAGGTGTTAATATTTTTAGAACACTTACATTATGGAATTGGGTGCAGCTGGTATTAATTGCTATTACTATTTTTGATATTATATTCTTCCGCTTTATACCTGGTGTGAAAGATGGGCAAAGCTGGGTGTTCTATAGTGGTTTGTTAATTTTATTAATATTCGGTGCTATAGCAACAGCTATTCAAAAAGTAAAATTAACTGGAAAAAAACACGTTTTCATTTCGGCATTATTTTTTATGATTGTTGTTACAACACTAGAATGGACAATTGCTTTAATGGGTCGAGATGAAAATATTAACGAATATGTTGCACTATTACTATTCCCACTACTCGCTGTAAATGCTTATCAACTATTAGTATTACCAAAATATAATGCAAAATCCGAAGAAGATCGTCAAAAATTAGAAGCACGCCGTAAAGCACGTCGTGAACAAGCTAAAAAAGCATAATTCATAAAAAAAAAGTTGCCTCTATAATTCGTGGAGGCAACTTCTTTTTTATCCTGTATTAACAAATAGTAATTTTGCGAAAGTAAAGGTATTTGAGAGATCAACTGTCCTTTTGGGAAGACTAGTGGGGATGAAGATAGCCCCGCTGACTTAAAGTATCACTTTATGGTGATTTTTTAGTTTGAACTTTATAGCCGAATATATTTTCCTCAATCGACATAAATTTATTTTGTTGTAGGAATGTATTGAGCTCTTTAATCGAGACTTTATTATTTTGGTGTAAAGATAGAAAAACAAAATCTCCCTTTTGTAATTTAGGTGTCTTTTCACCTGTCCATATTAGGGAGGGAGAAAGTATATTCATTTGTTGTTGAAATAAGTTATTTTGTAAATCCTGCGAATACTGGTGATTTCGTGTTGCAAACCAAAGTGGGGTTTCTTGTAAATGCTTTTCGTAAATATTAATATCTTTTTGAACGGCGGCAAGATCAACTGGCTTATCCAAGGAATCCTCAGGTCCTAATAATCCTGTAGGTAGCTTGCGTTCTTGAATGACTTTTATGTGCTCAGGTGAACGTTTAATCCACTCAGCATCTAACAAAAGAAGCGGATAAGGTTCTTTTACAGTTTTAAGCCAGTCCAGCAGGGCTTCATCAGAGAAAGAAATTTCGACAACAAGTGATGTGCCATAATGTCCTTTTGTTACAACTGCTGGAGCATCGGCGATGTTGAATACAGAGATCATAGTAGAATTTATCGGCTTTATAAAGACAAACAATATTACGATGAAAATCAGAGAAATCAACGTTTTACGAATCATCATAACAACCTCGTTTCTAAATTTTTAACTTCTTTCAGCAAATGTTTTGGTAGCGAAAGCAAAGCGTCAGCTACAGGAGTTAAGGCCTCTGGACGCGATTATGCCGAGGCATAAATGATACGAAAAAATAAAGTCTTAAAAAAACTTATGATATAGTGTTGACTTTCATGAATAATCGATGTTATTATGTATAAGTCGCCAAGAGGTGACACAGTAAATTAAAAAATGAACCTTGAAAACTGAACAAGCAAAACGTAATCAATAAAGTTTTTAGTAACTAACCTTGAGTTAGTGAACGAAACAAAATTTTGGACATCAAACATGATGCCAGCAAAACAATTTGAGCTAATCAAATTTCTTTTATGGAGAGTTTGATCCTGGCTCAGGACGAACGCTGGCGGCGT